>NZ_JBMOWY010000050.1:0-104498 GCF_049310345.1 Stenotrophomonas sp. GZD-301
CGGTTAGAGCCGACCTTTGGTCGGCTGCATTGGACGGTGAGGGTGCGTCGGTGGCCACAGCCGGGCAGAGCCCGGCTCTACGGGAATGTTGACGCCGCGCGGGTAGAGCCGACCGTTGGTCGGCTGCCTTGGACGGTGATGGTGCGTCGGTGGCCGCAGCCGGGCAGAGCCCGGCTCTACGGTAGGCTGACGCCGGTAGAGCCGACCGTTGGTCGGCTGCTCTGCGCGGTTACGTGGGGTCGGCTACTACCACCAGCGGCACGCCGCGCTGCGGGTGCTGCAGCACGATGACCGGCTGCTGGTACACGCGGCCGAGCGTGTCTTCGGTGAGCACCTCGGCCGGGGTGCCGTCGGCGGCCACCCTGCCCTGCTCCAGCAGCACGATGCGGTCGGCATGGCCGGCCGCGAGGTTCAGGTCGTGCAGCACCACGATCACGCAGGCGCCGGCATCGGCCAGGGCGCGCACGCTGCGCAGCGTGCGCTCCTGATGGCGCAGATCCAGTGCCGCAGTAGGTTCGTCCAGCAGCAGCAACGGCGTCTGCTGGGCCAGGACACGCGCAAAGGTGGTGCGCGCCGATTCGCCGCCGGACAACTGCTGCACCTCGCGTAGGCGCAGTGCCTGCAGTTCGGCCGCATCGAGCGCCTGCTCCACCTGCGCATCGTCCACCACCGGATCGGGCGGATGCGGCAACCGCCCCATCGCCACCACCTCCTCCACGCTGAAGGCGAACCGCACGCCGTGCTCCTGCGGCATCACCGCACGCTCGCGCGCGAGCGCGCCAGCGGTATAGCCCGGCAACGGACGCCCCTGCAGCAGCACCTCGCCGACGTCGGGCCGCAGATCCCCCGCCGCCACCGCCAGCAACGTCGACTTGCCTGCGCCGTTCGGCCCCACCAGCGCGGTCACCGTGCCAGGCACGAAATCCAGCGCGATGCCGTGCAGGATCTCGCGCTGCTGGCGGCGCACGATCACCCCGCGCATCTGCAGCAGCACGCTCATGGCGTGTCCTTGCGGCGCTGCTGCAGCACCAGCCACAGGAAGAACGGCGCGCCCAGCGCGGCCGAGAACAGGCCAAGCGGTATCTCCGCCGGCGGATCAAGCGTGCGCGCGGCGGTATCGGCAATGACGATCAGCACCGCGCCGAGGATGCCCGACACCGGCAACAGCCAGCGATGCCCGGGGCCGACCAGCATCCGCGCCACGTGCGGCACGACCAGGCCAACAAAGCTCACCGAGCCGGCGAAGGCCACCGCCGCGCCCACCAGCAGTGCGCTGAAGGCCACCAGGCGCCGCCGCGTGCGCGCCACGTCCAGCCCCAGGTGCTGCGCCTGGCGCTCACCGAGGGCCAGCATGTCCAGCGGGGTCGCCAGGCGCTGCAGCGCCAGCGCACCGATCGCGAAGAACGGCACCACCGCCACCACGTCGGCCCAGCTCGCGCGCGCCAGTGAGCCCATCTGCCAGAACACCAGCGACTGCAGCTCGCTCTCGCTGGCGATGTAGGTAAGGAAACCGATCAGTGCCGAACAGAACGCCGCCATCGCGATACCCACCAGCAACAGCGTGGCATTGCCACTGCCCTTGCCCGGCCGAGCCAGCGCGTAGGTCAGGCCGATGGCCAGCGCGCCGCCGACAAAGGCGGCCACGGGCACGATCCACCCCGCCGCCCCGGCCGCGCCCAGCACGATGGCGGCCACCGCCCCCAGCGCCGCGCCCTGGCTGACACCCACGATGCCCGGATCGGCCAGCGGGTTGCCGAACAGGCCCTGCAGGCTGGCACCGGCCATCGCCAGTGCAGCGCCGACCATCGCGCCCAGCAACGCGCGCGGAATGCGCAGTTGCCAGACCACCGCGAGATCACGGGCGCTGACCGAGTGCGGGTCCAGCAGCCCCAGCTTCACGCCGATCGCCTGCAGCACCTCCAGCGGCGGCAAGCGCAACGGCCCCACCGCGAACGAGGCGAGCACGGCCAGCAGCAGCGCCGCCGCAGCCAGCAGCAGCATGCCTCGGCCGCGGCGACGACGGCGATCGGCAGGACTCATGCCGGCGGCAGCGCCGCCAGCGCCTTGGCCAGCGCAAGCGCGCCTACGCCGGACCCGACGCTCGCGTACTTGAGCTGCACGTCGGGCATCACCCAGACGCGGTTGGCCTGCCCGGCCGGGGTCTGCCTGAGCGTGGGATAGGCCTTCCACAGGCCCTCTGCCCCGCCGAACAGCGCCAGATCGTGCTCGGTCACCAGAATCACCTCCGGTGCCGCCGCGACCACGCCTTCATTGCTCAATGCCGAGTAGTTCGCCACGCCGGCTTCGGTGCCGATGTTGACCCCACCGGCCAGTGCGATCAGCTTGGCCGACGCGCTGTCCGCACCGGCCACGGTCGGTGCGCCACCGGCACCGGTCGCCGAGACATGGATCACCCGCGCGGCGCGGCCGCTGGCCGTGCCGATGGCGGCGGCTTCATCCAGCTGCTGTTGTACCTCGCGGGCCAACTGCACACCCGCGTCGGCCAGACCGACGGCGGCGGCAATCTTGCGCACCTTGTCCGGCGCGGCCTGCAGGTCGTCGACCACCACTGCCGGCTCGCCGACCGCACGCAGCTTCTGCGCCAGTTCGGTATGGCGGCGCAGGCTGTTGCCCAGGAACAGCGAGCCCTGCAGGCTCAGCACGCCCTCCACACCGGTGGTGCGGTTGAACAGGAACTGGTGCGGCGCGGCGCGACCACTGGCCGTGGTGGTGTTCTTTGGTGCCGCAAACACCTGCTTGCCCAGTCCCAGCGCATCGAGCACGGCGATCACGTCATCGCCGCCCACAATGATCCTGCCGGTGTCATCGACCGTGACTGCGGCACCGTCATCGGACTGCACCGTGGCGGGCAATACGGCAGCCTGCCCGACCAGGGTCGGCAGCGCCCCGCCATCCACACGCTTCCAGCCCGCCGGCAAGGCGCCGGCATCGTCGGCCGCCGTCGCCGAGGGCGCCGCGTCGGCCGTGCTCGCCGCCGGCGGCGTCGCCGTTCCACCACAGGCCGTCAATGCCACGGCCAGCGCAAGCGGCAGCAGCCGCACGGAACCCATCGTCTTCATCGTTGCTCCTCTGGCAGGGCGGCCATTGGCCGCCCTGCACGGTACTTACGGCTGGCGCAGCGCCAGGCGGGTGATGCGGTCGCCCTTGGGGTCTTCGACGCCACGCGACTTGTTCACGGCAAAGACGTTGCCCTTGCCATCCGCACGCACATGGTTGGGGAAGGTGCCGCCGTCGAGGTTGCCGACGATCTTTCCGTCGCCGTTGACCACGGTCACCGTGCCGGCACCGCGATTGGTCACATACGCCAGGCCGGAGACCGGCTCGAAGGCCACGTTGAGCGCGCCTGCACCCACCGGCACGTCATGCAGCACCTTGCCACTGGCCACATCGACGATCAGCAGGTTGTCGGTGCCCTGCGAGGCCACGAACAGGCGATCGTTTTTCGCATCGTAGGCAACACCGGAGGCGCTGATCGAATTGCCGAGCGCGATGACCTTGTCGACCTTGCCGCTGGCCACATCGATCACGGCCGCTTCCGGCGTGCCGATGCTCACGGTGAACAGCTTGCCGCTGGCCTCATCGAGCACCAGGCTCATCGGCACGAACTTCTCGTCGTCCACGCCGGACGCCAGCGTGATCGGCTCCAGCGCCTTGAAGGTTTTCGCATCGAACACCGACAGATGGTCTTCGCCGGTGGCCGAGGCGATCACCTTGCCGCGCTTGGCGTCCACGACCACGTCGCGCGCGTGCGGCACGGTGCCGACCGGGAACTGGTGCACCAGGCCCAGATCCGACTGCCGGTACACGGCCACGGTGTCCTGGCGGGTGTTGGTCACCCACACGTTGCCATTGGCATCGTCCACGCCCACGCCATACACGGCGAACACGCTGCCGCCCTTGGCGTCGGGCACCTGCGCCGGGGTAATCGCCTTGATCACCTTCAGGCTCTTCGGGTCCACCTTGAGCAGCTGCGACTGGGTCACCGGCGGGCGACCGACCGCCGAGGTGACGAACACGGCGTTGCTCGCCGGGCTGTAGGCGCTCTGGTACAGCCCCTGCACCAGCTTTGCCGAGGCCTGATTGAAGGCCTGCTGGCCGCTCAGCGGCAGGTTCGGCGACACCCGCAGCGACAGCACGGCGGCCGCAGCCGGCTGGCTGGCGCGCACCACCACCGGGTGCTGGCCGGGCACCGCGTCGGCCGGAATGGCGACGGTTGCCTTGAAGTTGCCCTGCGCATCGACCACGTACGGCGTCGCGTTGAGCACGGTGTCGCCGCGCAGCAGCGTCACCTGCTGGCCCGGCACGAACTGGCGGCCGGTCACTTCGGCCTGGGTACCCGGCACCACGTTCTCGCCGCGGCTGCTGACCTGGCCGCGGAAGCCGTTGGCGGGGGTGTCGAACACCGGCTGCGCGAATGCGCTGCTGGTAGCCATCGACAGCGCAAGAGCCAGCGTGGCCAGGCGCGGCAGGGAGTTGAGTTTGTACATGGCAGAAACCTTCTGTTGGGGGCGCGCATCCGGCGCGTTGTCACAGGGATTGCCTCGGCGTGGCCGCGAACCGTTGCGGCGGTGGCACGGGGCCACGGGTCTGCCTGGGTAGGGAAAAATCAATCGTCGGTGTTCGTCGTTGGCGTCGTCGCAGGTGTCGCGCTGCGGTCGGCGATGCCGTACAGCGCGGTGAGCGTGGCCGTCAGCGACGCCGGCAGCATCGGGCCGTGGCCCAGGCCGGCGAACTCGCGATAGCTCACCTGCAGGCCAGGCACCTTGGCGAGGCGTCCACTCAACTGGTAGGCAGCGTCCGGCGTGGCTCCGGCGATGCGGCGCAGGTGCGCCACCACGCGGGGGTTGGTCAGATCGCGTACGCCGCGGTTGCCGCTGCGCTCGTCGCCGCCCAGCATCAGGGTGAGCTGCGCCGGGGTGCCGCGGTAGGTGTCGAGGAACTGCTGCTCCATCGCCCCCTGCGGCGCGCCTTGGCTCCACCACAGCGAGGGGCTGGCACTGATGTAGTGCTGGAATGCGGTCGGATGCGTGTACAGCGTGCTGAGCACGAACAGGCCGCCCAGCGAATGGCCCCACAGCGACTGCTGCGTCGTATCGATGCGCGTGCGGCGCTGCACCTCGGGTTTGATGCGCTGTGCGATCACCTGATAGAACGCCGCCGCCCCGCCACCACTGGACTGCGCGACGCCGTTCTCGTCGTCGGCCGTATCGACCCAGGCCGTGTAATCCAGGGTGCGCGACGGGGAGTCGATACGCAGGTCGTTGTCGTAGCCGATGAACACCAGCACGGGCGCCTTGCCAGCGGCCAGTTCGCTCAGCATGCCCTGGTCGAAGACCATCGCTGCTGCGTTGCCGTCGAGCATGTAGAGCACCGGTGCCGGCACCGAGGCGGCCTTGGTCGGCACGCCCAGGTTGACCCGCCAGCGACGCGCATGATCGGGACTGTCGATCACGAAACGTTCGAAGCGATAGCCCTGCGCAGGCTCGTCGAGCACGGTCGAGCCCACCTTCTGCAGCGGGTTGCGCTGCTGCGCGGCAACGGGCGTCGAGAAGGACACGCCCAGCGCGACCACGATCCCGGCCACGCGCAACCAGGGAAACACCGGAGCATTCAAGGGTATGGAGCGGATCTTCATCACACGAGTGTAACGCAAATGCGAATGGGTATCACTGGCAACGCGGCAGTTTGCATGCGCTCGACACCCCGCATTCACCCCAACATCACATCTGCAGGCGCACTACTGCGCGCGTCCACCCGGGGGGCCCGGGAGCTCACCCCTTCATGCGTCGAGATGACGCGGAGCGGCAGAGTCCCGAGGCGCGGCTGGCAGCGAAACGGAACAACTCTCCGAACTATGCATCGGTCGTTCTTGTCCATCAGGAGCCCGTCATGTCATTCGCGCACCCGCTTTCCGCCCCGCGCACCGTCGGCCGGAACACCCGCCCCCTCCAGCGCTTCACGTGCCTTGCCGCTGCCATCGCCGCCGGCCTGCTGTTTGCGCAGTCCGCCGCCGCGCAGGCGGTGGAGGTGCAGCCTGACCGAACCCTTACGGTGAGACCCGGCAGCCCGAATGAACTGCGTGACTTCAGCGTGTATGGCACCCTCAACGTTCTCGGCGCACGCATAGGTGCAGTCCAAACGCGGCGCGGCAGCGGCGCAGACCAAACGCAGCGCGGCAGCGGCGCGATTGTCACGCTCGATGGGGCCACTGCCCGTGGCAGAGTCGCCTCTTACCATGCGACGGTGACGGTCCGGAACTCGGTCATCGACACCACCGCCCTGGGTGCCGGTTCCAGCGGCTATGCCACCATCACCCACGGGCTGGGGAACGGCCCTGCCAGCGACCCCCGAAGTGTCCTCACCCTCATCGACAGCCAGATCAGGGGGGCCACCGGCGCAGTGCAGTTCGCCGCCGGGGGCATCGTCACCGCGCAGGGCAGCACGCTGACCGGCGGCATCAATGGCGCACGCGCCATTGCAGGCTCCGCCGAGTTCCGCGCGGGCTCCAAGGTCATCGGCGGCACCAACGGCCTGCTGATGACGGTCACGGCGACCAACCAGCCCATCAATTCCACGCCCGATGAGTGGTACGTGCTCGTCGATGGCAGCACCGTGCAGGGACAGACGGGCAGCGCCATCCGGGTCAACCCCAACCTGACGCCGGAACTTGCACGCATCACGGTCCAGAACGGCGCAACACTGCTGGGTGGCAACGGCAACCTGGTCGAAGTGGCCGCCAATGCAACGCTCGACTTTACCGCCCGCACCAGCACGCTGTCGGGCGATTTTGTCCTGGATGCCGCCGCCGGCGACACCACCCTGCGCTTTCTCGACGCGCTGCAGCTGACGGGCCGCGTGCGGGGGGCGGCAGACGTCATCGTTGACCAGGGCGGCCGCTGGACCCTCAGCGGGGACAGCAATACGGGCAACCTCACCCTGGGCGCGGGCAGCCACATCCTGCTGGGCGGAACGGGCCAGTTCGCACACCTCACCGTTGCCGGCAACTACATCGGCCAGGGTGGCACGCTGCACTTCAACACCGTGCTTGCCGACGATGCGGCCGACACATCCGCGTTGCGCGTGACCGGTGCGACGGGCGGCACCACGCAGGTCGCCGTGACCAACATCAACGGCGCCGGCGCCCAGACCGTCAACGGCATCCGCCTGGTACGGGTCGAAGGTGCGTCCAATGGCCAGTTCGTCCTGCAGGGGCGTGCCGTCGGTGGCATGTACGAGTACTTCCTGCACAAGGGCACCGATGCCGCGCCGACCAATGGCAACTGGTACCTGCGCTCGACGTACTCCGGCAATCCCTGCGACATCAACCCGGATGCGCCGGGTTGTGTGCCGGTGATACCGGTTGATCCGGTTGATCCGGTTGATCCGGTCGATCCGGTCGATCCCGTTGATCCGGTTGATCCCGTTGATCCCGTTGATCCCGTTGATCCGGTTGATCCAGTTGATCCAGTTGATCCAGTCGATCCAGTCGATCCGGTTGACCCGGTTGACCCGGTTGACCCCGTTGATCCGGTCATCCCGGTAATCCCGGTTGATCCTGTCGAGCCGGTTGATCCGGTCGAACCCATTGACCCTGACCCCGCCGACCCCGTTCCGGTGCTCCGCCCCGAACCGGGCGCCTACCTGGCCAACCAGGCAGCGGCTGTGCAGATGTTCCAGCTGCGCCGCCATGACCGCGGCGCCCCGGGGCTGGATGGCGAAAGCAACGGCACCTGGATCCGGGCCACGCGCGATCAGCTGCAGGCCACCATCGCCGGCCAGGTGGATACCACCACCCACACCGATGCAGTGCACCTGGGCACCGACCTGTGGCGGTGGGGCCAGGGCGGGCGTGGCCAGCTCGGGCTGATGCTGGCCACCGGCCAGGCACGAACCGAGGCGCGCTCGCTGCTGTCCGGCTACCGCACCCGCGGCAAGGTCCGCGGCGACGCGGCCGGCCTGTATGTGGGCTGGGTGCAGGACAGCGACAGCAGTCGTGGCGCGTACGTGGATGCCTGGGCCCAGTACGCGCGCTTCGACAACGAGGTGCAGGGCGACAGCCTGACGAAGGAAACCTACGACGCCCGCAGCCGCAGCGCATCGTTGGAAGCAGGCTACGCGTGGCGCCTGCACGGCTCCGATGAGGGCGAGGTTTACCTGCAGCCGCAGGTGCAGCTGGTCTACACCGATATCACCAGTGATCGCGTGCAGGAAGCCAACGGCACCCTCGTCGAAGACGATACCGCCGGCGGCCTCCAGACGCGCGTGGGGCTACGCCTGTTCGGCAATCGGATGGGAGCGGGCAACCGGGTCCAGCCGTTCCTCGCGGTGAACTGGCTGCACAGTTCCCGCGCCGAAGCGCTGCGCTTCAATGCCGAGCGTCTCGATGCCGATCTTCCCGACAGCCGCTACGAAGCGCAGGCCGGCGCGCAGCTGCAGCTCGGCCAACGCTGGCTGGCCTGGGGCGACCTGCGGGTTCAGCGGGGCAACAACGGCTATCGCGATGCCGCCGCGCAGATTGGCCTGCGGGCGGCGTGGTGATTGTGGCCGCCCGCAGCGCGCACGCGCTCCGGGCGGCATCCGCCCCGGCCACGTGGGCCGGACATCGCGGATTGCCTGCTGCAACGGGCGCTTATTCTTCGGCGTCCTGCCCACCCTGCTGACCGCCGCGCTCGCGCTTCTGGTCGGCCTGCTCCTGTTGCTGCTGGCCCTTGCCCGGTGCGTCGCGATCCTGCTGGCTCTGCTGGCCCTGCTGCTCCTGCGGGCGCTTCTGCTCCTGCGGGTTCTGCTGGTTCTGCTGCGGATTCTGCTGGTTTGCCATGATGCTGCCTCCGGTGCCCGGCATCGCGTGTGATGCCGGTGAATCCACCCTAGGTTGGCCTGCGTTACCTGCATGTGCGTTGCGGCATCGCGACGTAGACGCTGCCCACATGTGCGTAAACAATTCAGAACAGCGTGCGTGCACGTTCACGCCCCAGTGCGGAAACGTCACGGTGCCGCAACACGAGGGGCGTAGGCGCCGCGTTACTGCACCGCCTCGGCCTGCCACGCAGCCACCTTGCCGCGCACCTGCGCCAGCAGTGCATCGAGCGCCTTGCGGTCGTACACCTGCCCACGCAGCACCACGGTGTCGATCGCGCGCGTGGCGGTGATGTCGTCGAGCGGATTGCGCGCCAGCAGCACCAGGTCGGCAGCCTTGCCTTCACCCACGCTGCCGTAGCGGTCCAGCGTGCCAAACCACGCCGGGCCGGCGCGGGTGGCCGCGGAGAGCGCCTGCGTCGGGGTCAACCCTTCCTTGACGAACAGCGCCAGTTCCTCGTGCAGCCCGATGCCCGGGTAGTTGAACGAGTTGAGGAAGCCGGCATCGGTACCGGCCATGACGGTCACGCCCGCCTGCTGCAGCATCGGCAGCACGGCGGCCACCTGGTGGTACTCGCGATGCCGCGCCTCGATCTGCGCCGGCGTTGCCTTGGCCGCACGCTCCACGCGCCAGGCGTAGGTGGCCTGCAGCTTCGGACCGATGTAGGCCAGGTAAGGATCGTGCGCGTGATCGTCCTGATCGAGGAAATCAAGAATGCGCCCGCCGTTGAGCGTCGGGGTGACGTACACGCCCTTGGCCGCGAAGCCGCGATACGCCGCCATCGCGGTATCGCGATCAAAGCCGGCGTCGAGCCGTCGGTTGGCTTCCGCACGATCGATGCGCTTGGCGGCGAAGTCGGCCGCGATGGCCGCTTCGTCCTTGACCCCTGCCTTGTACGCATAGTCGAGGTGCTCGATCGAGCTGATCCCGGCATGCACCGCCTGCTGCACGGTCAGCGCCATCGGGATATGGCCCGATGCACGCAGTCCGTTGGCACGCGCGCCGCGCACGGCGGCGAGGAACAGGTCCGGGGTGAGCGTGCTGTCGGTGATCTTCACGAAATCGACCTGGTCGCGCTTGAGCCGCACGAACGCGGCATCAAGATCGGCCTGGCTGCCCACCTCGATGGTGCCCTTCCAGACCGGCTTGATGCCTTCGATCTTGGCCCCCGAGGTGAACAGCTGCGGGCCCGCCAGTTCGCCACGGCGGATCTGCCCGCGCCACGCCAGCACCTGTTCCGGCAGATCGCCGGAGGCGTCACGCACGGTGGTGATGCCGTGCGCGATATACAGCGGCAGCAGCGCCTTGTTCTCCTCGATCAGCGCCGGACCGCCACCGAAATGGACATGCATGTCCCACAGGCCGGGAATCAGGTAGCGCCCCCTGCCCTCGACCCGGCGCGATGCCGTCCAGGCCTTGGCGATGGCACGGTCTTCGCCGACCGCGACGATGTCCTCACCGCGCACCACCACCGTCTGGCCGGGAATCGTGCGGCCGTGTTCGACGTCCACGATGGTGGCGTGCTGGATCATCAGGTCGGCATGTTCGGCCGCGATGGCGGGCGCGGACAGCGTGAGCAGGACAGGCAGGGCAAGGCGGAAAGTGGCGTTCATGGCAACCGGAAAAGAAGACTCCCCGGCACCTTAAAGCGCCGGGGAGACCATTCACCAGTTAAATTTTGCACTGCTGCATATTCAGCGACCCACTGGGCTCATGCCTCGCCCTGCATCGCCGGGCGCGCCTGCACCTGCGCCAGCCAGGCCTGCACATGCGGATGCGCGTCCACCGAAGCGCCCTCGTACGTGCCGTAGCCGACCACCTGGGCCACCACCAGGTCCACCAGCGAGTAGGCCGGGCCGAGCATCCACGGCTGCGCCGCCAGGCGCGCGTCGAGGATGTCGAGCAGGTGCCGCGCATCCTGCAGTGCTGCGGCCGCGTGGTCGGCACTGCGCAGCGGGCCATCCATCGTCGCCAGCCGCAGCCCGTGGAGGGTCGCCATGTAGGTCACGTAGGCCCATGCGCACCAGGACATCGCCTGCAGGCGCTCCGGCGTGTCCTCGGCCGGCCACAACCCCTTGGCCACACCGAAGCGCGCGCCCAGCCACAGGTGGATGGCCAGCCCCTCGAAGATCGGGGTGCCGTCCACCACCAGGCACGGCACCTTGCCGTTGGGATTGATCGCCAGATACTCCGGCGTGCGCTGCTCGCCGTTGCGGATGTCGATGCGCACGCGGTCGTGCGGGACCTCCAGCTCGGCCAGCGCGCAGGCCACTGGGGTGGCGCTGGACATGGGGTGCCAATAGAAGACAAGGGACATGGAAAACTCCTGGGTCAGGGAAGGGTGGAAGGTGCGCCACCGAAGGGCTTGCACCGCCAACACAGGCTAGCCACCATTGCGGACAGCTTCTGTCCTCGATAAGCGGCACCCTGCCCCCATGCTCACCACGTCCGCCCGCCTGCTGCGCCTGCTCGCGCTGCTGCAATCCCGCCCGCACTGGACCGGCGCCGGCCTGGCCGAGGTCATGACGGTGCACCCGCGCACCCTGCGCCGCGACATCGACCGCCTGCGCGCACTTGGCTACCCGATCCAGGCCAGCAGCGGGGTCGCCGGCGGTTACGCGTTCCGCGCCGGCCGCGCGCTTCCGCCGGTCCTGCTCGACGATGAAGAGGCCCTCGCTGCGGCACTGGCCCTGCGCACCGCCGTGACCGGCACCATCAGCGGCATCGAGCAGACCGCGATCACCGCGCTGGTCAAACTGGAACAGGTGATGCCGCCGCGGCTGCGCCGGCGACTGGACGCGCTGCGCGCCACCATCCTGCCGCTGGACCAGCGTGGCCCGCTGGTGGATGCCGCCCTGCTCGCCACCCTGGCCGGCGCGTGCCGTGACCAGCTGCACGTGCATTTCGACTATGCCGACCAGAAGGGCCAGCCCAGCCATCGCTGCGTCGAGCCGCACGGCGTGGTCAACGCCGAACGCCGCTGGTATCTGGCGGCGTGGGACACCGCCCGTACGGACTGGCGCACCTTCCGCATCGACCGCATTACCTCCACGCCCGTCATCGGCGCGCACTTCCGGCCGCGCCCCGGTCCCGAGGGTGGCGATCTGCGCGCCTTCGTCGACCGCGCGCTGTCGCTGGGTGGCCGCGGCGACGGCGCGGAGGTGATCCTGCATGCGCCGCTGGAAGCCATGCGGCAGTGCATCCCAGCGTCGGCCGGCACCCTCGAGGCGGTGGATGCGCAGCGCTGCCTGCTGCGCTGCGCCGCCCATCCGATGGGGGCGGTGGTGTATTGGCTGCTCGCCCTGGAGCTGGAGTTCGAGGTGGTCGGGCCACCTGCGTTGCGCGAGCGCCTGCGCGAGGCGGGCGCGCGCGTGGCGCGCAGCCTGGCGGGCACCGGCACAGACGCCAACCGCTAGCGGTGCCGCCATTTGCCGGCAGCCAGCCCCCATGCTAGAACGCAGGCCCATGCCGAAGATGGATGCCACCATGCCCGCCAGTGCGAAACCGAATCGAACGCTGTTCGACCTGGATCTGCTGAGGGCGATGGTCACGGTCGCCGATTGCGGCAGTTTCACCACGGCCGCCGCGCGCCTGCACTCCACGCAGTCAACCGTCAGCCAGAAGATCCGCCGGCTGGAAGACATGGCCGGGCATGCGCTGTTGATCCGGGCCAATCGCGATGTTCACCCCACCGACGCCGGCCAGACCCTGCTCGCACATGCGCGACAGATGCTCGCGCTCAATGAGCAGCTCGTTGAGGCGCTGGCGGGCGCAACGGTGGC
Source organism: Stenotrophomonas sp. GZD-301 (assembly GCF_049310345.1). Classification (NCBI taxonomy): domain Bacteria; kingdom Pseudomonadati; phylum Pseudomonadota; class Gammaproteobacteria; order Lysobacterales; family Lysobacteraceae; genus Stenotrophomonas; species Stenotrophomonas sp. GZD-301. Next base: position 12,661 of record NZ_JBMOWY010000050.1, read on the forward strand.
GGTCACCGTCCGCCTCGGCGTGCCCGAGGATTTCGTCAACGCCCGCGTCACCCAGCTGCTGGGGGCGTTCAACCGCCGGCACCCGCAGGTGAAGCTGGAGGTGACCAGCGGCCTGAGCCGCGATCTGGCCAACGGCTACGACCACGGCGAACTGGACCTGGTGCTGGTCAAGCAGCGCCGGCATGCCCGCGCCGCCAACGCCTGCTGGCCCGAGACGATGCGCTGGGTGGACAGTGCCCGCAGCCCCTGTTTCCAGCAGGATCCGGTGCCGCTGGTGACCTTTCCGCCGCGCGGTCTTTACCGTGACGAGCTGATCGACGCGATCGAGGCACTGGGGCGCCGCTGGCGCATCGCCTTCACCAGCTCAAGCCTTGGCGGCATCCAGGGCGCGGTGGCCGACGGCATGGGGATCAGCCTGCTGCCGGCCCGCGCGGTCACCCGTGAGCACACCCCGCTGGGCGCCCGCCAGGGACTGCGCACGGTGGACACCATCGAAATCGCGATGCTGCACCGGGCCACCGCCGACCCGCTGGTGCTGGAACTGGCGAGCCGCCTGGCCAGGCTTCTGGAACGCCCGTCACGCTGACGCGATCACGCATCTGCATCGTCCCGATGGGTGCAGATGCGAAGTGCTTCCTGCACAAGGCGCAAGCACCTGGACAGTGACCAACACCCCCTTTAGCACATAGGAATCGTCCTAAAGTCACCATCAGGCGTCTCGGGGATCGGGCGGAAAAGGGAGAATGTGTCACCTCCCAGATCGCGCGACTCCCTTGTCCAACGACATCCTGATCGCATGAACGGACACCCCGCCGGCGCCACACTGAAGATCGCCCTGCTGGACGATCACGATGTCGTCCGCCACGGCACCCGCATCCACCTGTCCAACGACTGGCGGTTCTCGGTTGTCGGGAGCCACGGGCACAGCAGCGCATTGCTGGCCACGCTGGCGAGCCAGCATGTGGACATCGCCATCGTCGACTACGCGCTGTCGGCCACCGACGTGGAGGGACTGGCGGTGGTCCGGCAGATCCGTCAACGCCATCCACGGATGGGCGTGCTGATGTTCTCGGCGCACGTCAACCGGGTGATCATCAGCAGCGCACTTCACGCCGGGGCCAATGGCGTGGTGACCAAGAACGACCGCCTGGACGAGCTTGCCCGCGCGATCGTGCAGATCGCGCAGGGCGACACCTACATACCGCCCGAGTATGGCGACGAACCGGACGAGAGCCACCTGTCCAACGCCGAGCGCGAGGTGCTGCAGCTGTGCATGACCGGCATGACGGTGTCGGAGATCGCGCTCAAGCGCCACCGCAGCATCAAGACCATCAGCACCCAGAAGCACGCTGCGTTCCGCAAACTGGGCCTGCGCAGCGACGGCGACCTCTACACCCTGCGGCACCAGCTGGGCAACCTGTGAAGCCGGCGTTGGCCTGCTGGCTCCTGCTGCTGGCGGCAGGATGCTCGCGCGATGCGGCCGACACCTCCACCGACGGCCCGCGCGACGTGAACGTGGCGGTGGATCCGGCTCAGCGCAACATCCTCTCCGCGCCGGATGCGCCGGCCAGGGACGCCAATCTGGCCGACGGGTATGCGCAACTGGTCGCCACCCATACCGGCCTGCGCTTCATCGAACGCCAGCAGCCGGATTTCAACAGTGCCGTGCAGTCCATCTGCGATGGCACGACCGATGTGATGCTGCTGGTGGGCCCGCTCGACGAGCACCCGTGCAGCGGCCTGCTGCTGTCCAGTTCGTACTACCGCGGACGCGCGGTACTGGCCGTCCGGCGCGGCATCACCGTGCCGGCCACGCTGGAGGAGATGACCACACAGCGGATCAGCCTGGTAAAGGGCGGCCGGCACGAGGCATGGATGCGCCGGCACCGCCCCAACGTCCAGCTGGTTCCCCTGCCCGACCTGCGCGCGGCGTTGGCGGCGGTGGAGGCCGGTGCCGTGGATGCGAGCATGGGCCTGGATGCGACAACCCATCCGATCGTGCGCCGCGACTACGCCGGCAGCATGACGCTGCAGCTCCTGCCGGAGACGGTGCCGGCGAGCCTGCACCTGCTGATCCACGAGCGGAACCGGGACATCAAGCGACGCATCGAACTGGCGATGGCCGCCATCACGCTTGAACAGCACACCCAGCTGCTGCATCACTGGTCGCAGGCCACCCATATGATGCCGCCGACCTCGACGGCGGTGCTGCACCACTTTCGCTGGGCGCTGATCAGCATCGTCTGCGCCGTGCTCATCCTCGCCGCCGCCACCCTCTGGCTGCATGTCGCCCAGCGTGCCGCGCTGCGCTCGCAACGCCGCCAGGCGCGCTTCATCGGCGTGATGAGCCACGAAGTACGCAATGCCAGCCAGGCACTGGTCAGCACGATCGACCTGCTGGGGCAGTCGCGGCTGGACCAGACGCAGCGGCACCTGGTGGATGCCGCCCATGCCGCGGGCGCCGGCCTGCGCAGCCTGCTGGGACATGCCCTGGACTACTCGCGCATGCGCAGCGGGCGATTCCAGCCTTCCGTAGGCAGCCATGACACGCAGGCCCTGGCGCGGCAGTGCGTGATGTCGGTGCGCCCGCTCGCCGAGCAGAAGGGGTTGACCCTGGTACTGAATGTAACGCCCGACCCCCTGCCCACGCTGATGGTGGATGCCGGCAGCGTTCGCCAGCTCCTGAACAACCTGCTGGGCAACGCGCTGAAGTTCACCCAGCACGGCCGCGTGGTGGTGGCGCTGGTGCTGCAGTCATCGGGCGCCGGCATGCAGCTGCGCCTGAGTGTGAGTGACACCGGCATCGGCATCGCGCCGGACCGGTTGCCGCGCGTGTTCGAGGCATTCACCCAGGCCCACGATCCGGACGCGCAGGCGAGCGGCGGCGCCGGCCTGGGGCTGTCGATCTGCCGCGACCTCGCCCGCGCGCTCGGCGGCGAAATCCTGGCGCACAGCGAACCGGGCCAGGGCAGCCGTTTCGACGTCGTGCTGCCGGTGGCGCTGGCCAGCGACGCCGCCGGCGGCCCCGCCACCGCCCCGGCACCGGACCTGTCGTTGCCGCTGGCGATGCGCACGCTGCTGCTGGTGGAGGACCACGCCATCAACCGCGCGGTCGTGGCCGAGCAGCTGGCCGCGCTCGGCGCCCGCGTCACCTCAGTGGGCGAAGGCACAGCCGCCCTGGCCGCGTTCGCGATCACGCCGTTCGCCGCCGTGCTGCTGGATTGCGGCCTGGCCGACCTCAGCGGCTACCACGTCGCCACCACGATGCGTGACCTCGAGCGCCGCCTGGACCGTGCACCGTGCCGGATCGTGGCCTTCTCGGCCGCGCGCTCCTCCCGCCACACCACGCGCTGCCAGGACGCCGGCATGGACGCCGTGCTGTGCAAGCCCCTGCATACCGCCGACCTGCTGGCGGCGCTGCAGCTGCCCGACAGCCACACCCCCGGGCCGGCCTGCCTGCAACCACAGACCCTGCTGCTGGCGCGTTATGCCACATCGATGGAGGAGGATGCGGCGTCGCTGGCCCAGGCGATGGAAACTCGCACGCTGCCGGTACTTCGCTACCGCGCCCATCGGCTCGCCGGTGTGCTGCGCATCCTGGGGCATCCTGACCTCGCCGATGTCGCCAACGATCTGCACGAACTGGATGCGGATGACCCGGCGTTGTGGGCCGAGTCGGCGCGGCTGTGCGGCTACCTGCAGCCACGCATCGCCGCGCTGGCGGAGAGTGCGATCACTTCAGCTGCAGCGGGTACCGTTGCCACAGCACATGTACAAGAAATCCGGTGAGTTCCGGGTCCTTGCTGCTGATCGCCGCGCGGATCTTGTCCAGCAGCACCATGTCGCTGCAGCTGCGCACATCGGCGTGATCGGCCTGGCCGGCGCGGCGTGCACGGTAGCGCGCCGCGCGCTGGGCATCGGTCATGGCGTAGCCGAACGTGGGCGGACGGCCGCGCTTGCGCGGCAGCATCAGCTCCAGGGTGCCGGGGTCTTGTTCATCGCGCATGACGGACGAGGATGCGAACGGGGGCGCGCACGATATCGTGAGACATCACTTTAATCCAGCGTTTCGCGCGCTTTTTTTGCATCCGGCCGACGTCAACGCCATGCCTCGGCCACGCGCGCGCCCGCCCACACCAGCAGCATGCCGCCGGCCAGACTGATGCCGAGGTACAGCGGCACCATCGGACCGCGGTCGGCGCGGACGAAGACCAGGCTTTCGAGCATCATCGAGGAGAACGTGGTCAGACCGCCGACGATGCCCACGATCAGGAACGCACGCCAGTACACCGCCGCGCTGCCGCGACTCTGCAGCCAGATCAGCACGTAGCCGGCCACGAACGCGCCCACCAGGTTGACCGTCAGCGTGCCCCACGGAAAGCCGGTGCCGAACTGCCGCAGCATCGCATCGCCGATCAGAAAGCGCAGCGCGGCGCCCAGGGCGCCGCCCGCCATCACCAGCCCCAGCTGCTGCCACCAGACGGCCATGCCGCTCACCGCCCGGCGTCCTTCGCCGCGCGCGCCTCGGCCCGCGCGGCGCGCAGGCGGTCAAGCTTTTCCTTGAGCTTGATTTCCAGCCCGCGCGGCACCGGCTCGTAGTACACCCGTTCGCCCATCGCGTCGGGGAACCCGGTCTGGTCCAGGGCGATACCGCCCTCGGCATCGTGGTCGTACTGGTAGGTCTTGCCGTAGCCCAGCTCCTTCATCAGCTTGGTCGGCGCGTTGCGCAGATGCAGGGGCACTTCCTGGGTGCCGGTGTCCCGCACTTCCTGCCGGGCGCGGTTGAAGGCCGCATAGCCGGCGTTCGACTTGGCGGTGCTGGCCAGGTACAGCACCAGCTGCGCGAAGGCCAGTTCCCCTTCCGGGCTGCCCAGGCGCTCGTAGATATCCCAGGCTTCCAGCGCCATCGACTGCGCGCGCGGGTCGGCCAGGCCGATGTCCTCGATCGCCATACGGGTCAGGCGGCGTGCCAGGTAGGACGGATCACAGCCACCGTCCAGCATCCGCGTCAGCCAGTACAGGGCGGCATCGGGGTTGGAGCTGCGCACCGACTTGTGCAGTGCCGAGATCTGGTCGTAGAACTGCTCGCCGCCCTTGTCGAAGCGCCGGGTGCGGTCGGCCAGCACCTGCAGCAGCATCTCCGGCGTGATCCGACCGCCGTCGCCGCCGGCCAGTTCGGCCGCGATTTCCAGCAGGGTCAGCGCGCGGCGGACATCGCCATCGGCGGCCGTGGCGATCTCCAGCAGGGCGTCGGGCGATACGTCCACCGCCTCCCCGCCGAGGCCACGCTGATCGTCGCGCAGGGCGCGCTCGAGCGCCTCGACGATGTCGGCCGGCGACACCGCCTCAAGCACATGCACGCGGCACCGCGAGAGCAGCGCCGAGTTCAGTTCGAACGAGGGGTTTTCGGTGGTGGCCCCCACGAACACGATGGTGCCGCGCTCGATGTGCGGCAGGAACGCATCCTGCTGGGCCTTGTTGAAGCGGTGCACCTCGTCGACGAAGAGCACGGTGCGGCGGCCGTCGGCGAACCGCTGCGCAGCCTCGGCCAGCACCTGGCGCACCTCCGGCAACCCGGACAGCACCGCCGAGATCGCCCGGAACTCGGCGTCGGCATAGTGCGCCAGCAGCAGCGCCAGCGTGGTTTTGCCGCACCCCGGCGGCCCCCACAGGATCATCGAGTGCACGTGCCCGGACTCAACCGCCCGGCGCAGCGCGCTGCCCGGCGCGAGCAGACGCTTCTGCCCGACCATTTCGTCCAGTGTCTGGGGGCGCATCCGCTCGGCGAGCGGACGCATGTTGTCCCGATCCACGGTCAGCAGATCGGGCCCATTGAATGTCGTTCGGTTTCTGGCCACGCCCCATTCTACCGTGGCGGGCCGGATACCCTCACTCGCCGATGACGTCGGTGCCCTTGGCAGGCGTGAAGCTGAAGGTGCCGGCCGCGAAGCCCGGGTTGCGCTTCCAGCCGGTGAAGCTGATCACCGTGCGCTGGCCCACCGCATCCACCACTTCCATCCGCGCCAGGCCCTGGGCGTTGAAGCCGAGCGCGGCGTACTGGAAGGCAGTGTCGGTCTCGCGCTTGGGGGTCAGCGACAACCACTGCAGGCCATCGCGTGCGGCCGCTTCTTCGCTGACGTCGTACTGGCGGTCCAGCAGGGCCGGATTGATCAGGGCGGTCAGCGGGCTGTTCTGCTCTTCCTGGCCCTGCGCACGCACCGTGGCCTGTTCCAGGTCCGGCTCATACACCCAGACCTTCTTGCCATCGGCCACGATCAGCTGTGCGTGCGGCTTGATGTACTCCCAGCGGAACAGACGCGGGGCCGACAGAGCGACACGGCCACTGGTGGTTTCCTTGACCTTGCCCTTGCTGTCGAACACCTGCTGGCTGAACTGGCCATCCAGCCCCTTCAGGCCCTGGGTGAACCGGTTGAGCTCGTCGCGGGCACCCGCCCATGCAGTGGCCGAGCCTACGCTGGCGCAGACCAGGGTGGCGGCGACGAGGTAGCGACGGAGCGTGGTGTGCATGCGGGTATCCGGACGTAGGAATGGGATGGAGCCAGTGTGCCCATTCAATCCTGAATGGGCGATCAGGCGGCCATTATGCGCTGCGCCGCCCGTGGCGTCTCCTTCCACAGGCCACCACGTCGCCTGCGGATTGCTGCACCGCAACATGTTGCATGGACGGCACGCGGATCGCCCCTCACCCTGCCTTCCCTGCTGCGCCCTGCCCCGTGCAGCCGCACACCCACAGACATCCGTCCCCGCAGTGCAAAGCATTCTCGATCGACTTGACGCCCAGGAGCGCATGCTCCACGCCCTCCGGGGCCACATCACCGGACTGGACCACGCCCTTCGCCTGCTGCTGGCCGGGTGCCCGGACATCCACATCATCCGCGCGGCGTGGGAGGACATCGCGATCGACATGCTGGCGCGCACCGATCCGTCCGAACCGGCGCTCTACCGCCACGCGCTGGACCAGTGCATGGCCCGCATCGCCGACCAGCTCAATGTCGCCACGATCCAGCGCGCGACCCATGCCAACGCCTGATCCGCCTGCTCAGGGCGAGGCCTGCACCGTGCCGAGGTCGCCGTACACCACCTGCCCGCGGAAGCCGCGCCGGACCTGCTGGTACAGCGCGCGGAACGCCGGATAGTCCGCCGGCTGGCAGAGCGCATCGGCACCCCGCACCGCACGCTGGTGCAGCCGGTGGTGCACACGGATGACCTGGCCCTCGCGTGACCAGTCCACCTGGTACTCACCCGCCGCATTGCCGAACTGCTGGCTGCGCGGGATCGCCACGATCGGCACCCCGTCCGGAAACACCAGCCGGTAGGTTTCCTCGCGCAGGCTGTCGTTGCAGTAGAACGGCGTGGCGTTCTGCACCGCGGACGTATTGGCATACAGATCCCGGAACGACTCGGCGCCTGGGGCATCGGGCAGCTTCATGCCGCCCACCACGCTGAAATCCACGTAGTCCTCGGCCTTGAAGTCGTAGCGGTAGTTGAACGGCCGGGTCAGATCCTGCGGATCGCCCAGCAGGGTCAGCGACCCGCTGCCATCAAAGCCGGACGAGGCCATGATCGACTCTTCCACCCGCGTGCGGTTCTGTGCGTTGAGCCGTGCGAACGACCCGCGCATGCCGATCTCGGCCACCTCGCCGGGCACCTGCTGCGTCTGCCCGACCAGGTTGCCGCTGCGGTCGAATTGGAACGCCACCGACAACGCCAGGCCGTTGCGGCGGGCGTCGTTGTCCGGCGTGCGCGCCAGCGCCGCCTGGCGGGTATGCAGCACCGGCGCGCCGAGGTCGCCTTCCGGCAACTGCCCGAAGCGCGCGTACGGCGTGGTCGAGTCCAGGTACAGGTCGAACTCGGGCACGTAGGTGATGGCGTGATTGAAGCGGCCGAGCAGCGGAATCTCCGGCAGACTCGGCCCGCCGCCCGCGCCGATCAGCACCGGGGTGCTGTCGATGCCGCGCGCGGCCAGCAGCGCTTCGAGGATCACCACGTGGTCCTTGCAGTCGCCGTAGTGGTTGTCGAGGATGCTCTGCGCCGGATTCGGCTCCAGCCCACCGTTGCCCAGATAGACCGCCACGTAGCGGATGTTCTGCGCCACCCAGCGATAGAGCGCCGCGGCCTGCTCGCGCCGGTCATCGATGCCGGCCGTGAGCTGGTCGGCCAGCGCCTGGATCCCCGGGGTGACCTTCGCCGCCTCGCCGCCCTTCACCTGGTAGGACCGCCCCACCTGCGCCCAGTCCTGGTAAGTGCTGGCCATGATGCTGGGACTGAACTCCCATGCCGCCGCCGTCCAGTTCTGCGCCTGCAGCGCCTCGGCGCGCCGGTAACGCCATGCCCAGTGTGCGACGCCGTCGCGGATGCGCGGGGCCTGGCTGCCCTGCACGCCGCGCTGGCGCACCTGCATCGGCAGTGCGGCCGGCGCCGTCAGGGTGACCTGGGCATCGTCATACTGGGTAAACACACTGAAGGTCTCCCACAGGCCGAAGTAGCCCGGGAAATACGGCGTGTTCTGCACGCGCCGGGTGCGGTAGACCACGCGCGTGCCGGGGGCCAGGTTGGGGAACACCACCACCCGCACCTTGCGGTCGGCGTACATCGCCGCCGCTGCGCTGGAGTAGCTTTCCTGGGTGTAGATGCGGTCGGCGGGCACATCGCGGCGCTGGCCGTCGGCGGTGAGCGTATAGGCCTCCAGCACGTCCAGCGTTTCCATCTTCTCGCTGTAGCTCAGGCGCACCTGGCTGAACTGCTCGACCGCCGCCTTGGTCTTGAGCAGGATCTCGTACGCCTCGGTCTGGGTGCTGCCCGCATCGGCACGCACCTCGTAATCGGCGCGGTACCGCACGAAGCTGAAGTTGGTGGTGGCCTCGGCATCCTGGCCGGCCACCGGCGCCCCGGCCGCCGGCGTCGTCCCGGCCGCGACCGGGAACGACAGCGCCAGCAGCAGGCCCAGCGTTGCCCACGACATGCTCGTCATGACGGAATCCTTTCGCGGCGACCGGCAGACGCCGTGCTGCGGTTACTTCGGAGGGGGCGGCGCCAGCACGCTGCGGTCGCCATTGTGCTCGGGCGGGCTGACCACACCGGCCGCTTCCATCGCCTCGATCAGGCGGGCGGCACGGTTGTAGCCGATCTTCAGTCGACGCTGCACGCCGGAAATCGAGGCGCGGCGGGTTTCGGTGACGATCCGCAGGGCTTCGTCATACAGCGGGTCGGACTCGTCGCCGGCACCGCCACTGGCCTCGGGCAGGCCGCCCGGGCCCACCACCACGCCATCGCCCATCATCTGCACTTCGTCGAGCACGCCGCTGATGTAGTCGGCCGGCCCGCTGGCCTTGAGGTGCTCCACCACGCGATGCACTTCCTCGTCGGAGACGAAGGCGCCGTGGACGCGGTCCGGCAACGCCGTGCCCGGCGGCAGGTACAGCATGTCGCCGTGGCCGAGCAGGGTTTCCGCACCGGACTGGTCCAGGATGGTGCGTGAGTCGATCTTCGAGCTGACCTGGAAACCGATACGGGTCGGGATGTTGGCCTTGATCAGGCCGGTGATCACGTCCACCGACGGGCGCTGCGTGGCCAGGATCAGGTGGATGCCGGCGGCACGCGCCTTCTGCGCCAGACGCGCGATCAGTTCTTCGACCTTCTTGCCGACGATCATCATCATGTCGGCGAATTCGTCGATGAAGATGACGATGAAGGGCAGCGTCTCCAGCGGTCGCGGCGCTTCGCCGAGCTCGGGGTTGGGCTTGAACAGCGGGTCCATCATCGGCTGCCCGGCGTCCTGGGCATCCTTGACCTTCTTGTTGAAGCCGGCCAGGTTGCGCACGCCCACCGCGCTCATCAGTTTGTAGCGGCGTTCCATTTCGGCCACGCACCAGCGCAGGCCGTTGGCGGCCTCCTTCATGTCGGTCACCACCGGCGCCAGCAGGTGCGGGATGCCCTGGTAGACACTCAGTTCGAGCATCTTCGGGTCGATCATCAGCATCCGCAGGTCTTTCGGCGAGGCCTTGTACAGCAGGCTCAGCACCATCGCGTTGACCGCCACCGACTTGCCCGAGCCGGTGGTGCCGGCCACCAGCAGGTGCGGCATGCGCGCCAGGTCGGCCACGGTCGGGCGGCCGGCAATGTCCTTGCCCAGCGCCAGGGTCAGCACGCTGGCCGACTTGTCGTACTCCTTGGAGCGCAGCAGTTCGGACAGGTAGATCATTTCGCGGGTCACGTTGGGGATTTCCAGCCCCACCACCGACTTGCCCGGAATCACATCGACCACACGCACCGACTTCACCGACAGGCCGCGGGCGATGTCCTTGTCCAGCGAGCTGATCTGGCTGACCTTGATGCCCGGCGCCGGCTCGATCTCGAAGCGGGTGATCACCGGGCCCGGATAGGCACCCACCACCTGGGCCTCGATGCGGAAGTCCTTGAGCTTGAACTCGATCTGGCGCGACAGGGTCTCCAGCGTTTCCTCGTCGTAACCCTTGGGCTGCGGCTTGGGGTCGTCCAGCAGCGCCAGCGGCGGCACGTCCGACCCATCGCCGTTGACGCCGCGGAACATCGGGATCTGGGTTTCGCGCTTGGCGCGGTCGCTCTTCTCCAGCACCGGCTCGGGGCGCGGCTCGATCTTGACCGGCTCACGCTTGGCGCGCACCTCGGCATCGACCTTGCGCACTTCCTGGCGCTCCTCGCGCAGCGCACGGGTCTGCTGCCACTCGGTGGCCTGCTCTTTCTTGCGGTTGAGCAGCGGCGGCAGCGCCAGCACGGCGCGGCCGATCTTCTCCATCACGGTGAACCAGGACAGACCGGTGGCCAGCGTGATCGAGGCCAGCAGCAGCACCAGCACGAACAGGTTTGCGCCCAGCTCGCCGAACCCGACGGTCAGGGAGGTGCCGACCAGCTTGCCGAGAATGCCGCCTGCGCTGGCCACGTCCACCTGGTTGTACAGCCGCAGGTGCATGAAGCCGGTGCCGGCGATCAGAAAGCCGACCAGGCCGATCAGGCGCAGCGCCGGGTCCAGGTCATGCTCGCCCTTGCCTTCGCGCTTGAGCCCGAACATGGCGATCCACGCCAGCGCGCCCAACACGACCGGCAGCACGAAAGCGATGTAGCCGAACAGCTGCAGCAGCACATCGGCCACCCAGGCGCCGACCCGGCCGCCCATGTTGTGCACCGGCGCGACCACGCTGCCGGTATGCGACCAGCCCGGATCGGTCGCCGAATAGGTGAACAGACTGGCCACCAGATACAGCAGGGCCGGCGCCACGGCGATCACGCCAAGATCCCGCCACAAACGCTGCCGGCGCGGATTGTCCGCGCTCGCGGCCTTGCGCGACGGCGCCTTGTTGTCGGGAGACTTGGATCGTTCCGGGACCTGTTTCGCCACCTTAGACCAGACCTTGGGAATGCACTGTTAGTGCTTGATAATAAACGACTCACCGCCCTGTCGATAGGTGCAGACCCAGGGCCGGCACCTCGGAACGGCCTCCAGACCGTCAAAACCCCGGCGCAGGGCAAGGAGGACACCTCCACTGGCCCGCGCCGTTCCATCGGCCGCCTTGAATCGCCCCGCCCCTGCCGCCACTCTATGGCGTGCCACGGACGCCAGGCAATCACCGCCCGCGTACCGTCCCATCACCTCAACGCGAGTCTACATGAGCAATTCCACGCCCTCCCGCCACCAGAAGCTCGTCATCCTCGGCTCCGGCCCCGCCGGCTGGACGGCCGCCGTCTACGCCGCCCGCGCCAACCTCAAGCCGGTGGTGATCACCGGGCTGCAGCAGGGCGGCCAGCTGATGACCACCACGGAAGTGGACAACTGGCCGGGCGACGCGCATGGCCTGATGGGTCCGGACCTGATGGCGCGCATGCAGGCGCATGCCGAGCGCTTCGAAACCGAGGTGATCTTCGACCACATCCATACCGCCGACCTGTCCCAGCGTCCGTTCAAGCTGACCGGCGACAGCGCCGAGTACACCTGCGACGCGTTGATCATCGCCACCGGCGCCACCGCCAAGTACCTGGGCATTCCCAGCGAAGAGGCCTTCAAGGGCCGCGGCGTGTCGGCCTGCGCCACCTGCGACGGCTTCTTCTACCGCGACCAGGACGTGGTCGTGGTCGGTGGCGGCAATACCGCCGTGGAAGAGGCGCTGTACCTGTCCAACATCGCCCGCAAGGTCTACCTGGTCCACCGCCGCGACACCCTCAAGGCGGAGAAGATCATGCAGGACAAGCTGTTCGCCAAGGTGGCCGCCGGCAAGATCGAGACCGTGTGGCACCACCAGGTCGACGAAGTGCTGGGCAACGATGCCGGCGTCACCGGCGTGCGCGTGAAGTCCACGCTGGACGGCAGCACCCGCGACATCGACGCCCACGGCTTCTTCGTGGCGATCGGCCACCATCCCAACACCAGCCTGTTCGACGGCCAGCTGAGCATGAACAACGGCTACCTGGACATCCGCTCGGGCCTGGGCGGCAATGCCACGCAGACCTCGGTGGAAGGCGTGTTCGCCGCCGGCGACGTCGCCGACCAGCACTACCGCCAGGCGATCACCTCGGCCGGCTTCGGCTGCATGGCCGCACTGGACGCCGAGCGCTACCTGGATGCGAAGGGCGACCTGGGCTGATCGGCAACGCCGCATCCCGGGCCACCCCACGAGGCCGACGGAACCTCCGTCGGCCTTTTTTGTACCCTATCCTCTGACCATGCCCGACCCCCGCTTCCTGCACCGTCTGTCCGATGTTTCCCCGGCCGCCTGGGATGCACTGCACGATGGGCGCAACCCGTTCGTCTCCCACGCGTTTCTGCACGGGCTGGAGGCGCATGGCTGCCTGCGCCCGGAGTGGGGCTGGCGTCCGCGCCATTTCACCCTGTGGGAGGGCGATACCCTGGTCGGGGCGATCCCCGGCTACCTCAAGGACAACTCGCACGGCGAGTTCGTGTTCGACCACGCCTGGGCGCATGCGTACGCGCAGCACGGGCGTGACTACTTTCCCAAGTGGCTGGGCGCGGTGCCGTACTCGCCGGTGACCGGGCCGCGCCTGTTGGCGCAGGACGATGCCCGCCGCACCGCCCTGCTGGAGGCGCTGATTACCGAGGTGGGACGCAGGGGCTGGTCCTCGGCGCACCTCAACTTTCATCCCGACGCGGAGAACGCCGTGTTCGGCGCCGACTGGATGCGCCGTGAGGACGTCCAGTTCCAGTGGCACAACCCCGGCCACTGGCACCGCTTCGAGGAGTTCCTCGCGGCAATGGACCACAAGCACCGCAAGAACATCCGCCAGGAGCGCGCCAAACTGGCCCGCACGGGCGTCACGTATCGCATCGTGCACGGCGACGAGGCCAGCGAAGACGACCTGCAGGCCATGCACGGCTTCTACCTGCAGACCTTCGCCGAGTACGGCAACTCGCCGGCGTTGACGCTGCCATTCCTGCGCCACCTGGCCCGGACGATGCCGCGCCGGCTGGTGATCTTCCTGGCCCTGCACGAGGACACCCCCATTGCCGGCGCCCTGTGCCTGCGTGGCGCGGACACGCTGTATGGCCGCTACTGGGGCGGGGCCACCCTGCCCGGCCTGCATTTTGAAACCTGCTACTACCAGGGCATCGAGTACTGCCTGCGTGAGGGCGTGGCCCGTTTCGAGCCCGGCGCGCAGGGCGAGCACAAACTCGCGCGCGGCTTTCTGCCCCGGCGCGTCTACAGCCACCACTGGATCGCCGAGCCGGCCTTTGCCGCCGCGCTGGCCGACTGGTGCGCGCACGAGCGCGCCGAGGTCGATGGCTATGCGCGCACGCTGGCCGCACACAGCCCGTTCAAGGCGCCCGACGCATGAGCCGGCGCCTGCCCTGGCAGCTGGACCCGCGCCCGGACGCCCCGTTCCCGCCGGCCGAGACCGCCCTGCGCGAGCCGGATGGCCTGCTGGCCATCGGTGGCGATCTGCATCCGGTACGCCTGCTCAACGCCTATGCCAGCGGCGTGTTTCCGTGGTTCTCCGACGGCCAGCCCCTGCTGTGGTGGTCGCCGGACCCGCGCATGGTGTTCCGCACCGGGGGCGTACAGCTGTCCAGCCGGTTCCGCCGCAGCGTGCGCGGCAGTGGTTGGGTGGTGCGTGCCGACACCTGCTTCGCCGAGGTGATCGCCGCCTGCGCGGCCAGCCCGCGCCCGGGCCAGGACGGCACCTGGATCACCGCCGCCATGCAGGAGGCCTACGTGGCCCTGCATCGGCTGGGCCACGCGCATTCGGTCGAGGTGTTCGACGGCGAACAGCTGGTCGGCGGCATTTACGGTGTGGCCATCGGCCGGATGTTCTTTGGCGAAAGCATGTTCAGCGCGGCCAGTGGCGGCTCCAAAGTGGCCCTGGCCGGGCTTGCCCATCAGCTGGCACGGTGGGGCTGGCCGCTGATCGACGCGCAGGTGGAGAACGACCACCTGCTGCGCATGGGGGCCGAGCATTGGCCGCGCGCGCGGTTTCTGGAGGTGGTGCGCGACCAGGTGACTGTTGCGGAGCCGCCCGGGTGCTGGACCGAACGGTTTGGGGTGTTGGCGGCGTCTTCTCTGGTGTAGTGCCGCCAGGGCGCCTGGTGCGGGGTGATTAACACAAACTTTGCATCCAAGGGGAAGAGCGCGTAAAATGCCCGCTCTTAAGGCCAGCTCGGCCGTTTACAGAACTGCACAGGACTACATGTCGAAAGACGACTCCATCGAGTTCGAAGGCACCGTCAGCGAGACGCTGCCGAACACCACTTTCCGCGTCCGACTGGAAAATGGGCATGAAATCATCGCCCACATCTCCGGCCGCATGCGCAAGAACTACATCCGCATCCTGACGGGCGACCGTGTCAAGGTCGAAATGACGCCCTACGACCTGACCAAGGGTCGCATCACGTACCGCATGAAGTAAGCGGTTCGGGGCGGCTTCCCAACAGAAGCCCCGCCAGAAGGCCAGCCAGGAGCTGGCCTTTTTGCGTGGGCGCAATTCAGGCAGCCACCCCCTGCCATGCGGCACCCTGACCGTACGCACCCTGACATCGGTCAGCCTGCCTTGCTGCAGATTCGCCCTGGCCGGAAGTGGCCGAAGCTGGCAGTCGGTCCAGTCCGGACCGCCACCCCTGCCCCTGCCATGAAGACCCTGATCGCCACCTGCCTGCTCGCCCTTGCCGCCATCGCCCCGGCGCAGGCCGCCGAACCCGCCGCCTCCGCCCCCGCGGACTGCATCACTCTGTCGGCCGACCAGCAACTGGTGCGCGCCGGCGCCAGCCGCAGCATCCTGCTGCGCAATGCCGACCAGCACTTCATCGTGCACTTCCGCAACAGCTGCGACAGTGCCGCCATCTCCCCCACGCTGACCTTCGAGACCCGCGGGCAGGAAGGCCAGCTGTGCAGCGCCGCCGGCAGCGTGCTGAAGACCCGCACCCAGAGCTGCGAGATCGCCTCGCTGGAGCCGATCTCGGCCGAGAGCTACGCCCGCAAGGCCCGCAACCGCCGCTGAGGCGGGCAGGCAAAAAGCAGAAGCCCCCGCAGAGCGGGGGCTTCCGTGTCCTCACTGACGGCCAGCGGCCGTCGTCATGCCACCCTTACTCCACCGTGGCCGGCAGGCGCCGCTCCGGTTCGGCCTGGGTTTCGATGAACAGCTCGTCGTCGCGCACGTCGATGCTCACCTTGCCGCCGTTGATCAACTTGCCAAACAGCAGTTCGTCGGCGAGCGGACGCTTGATCTTGTCCTGGATCACGCGTGCCATCGGGCGGGCACCCATCAGCGGATCGAAGCCGTGGTGGGCCAGCCAGTCGCGCGCGGTCGGCGTGGCCGACAGGCTGACGTGCTTTTCCTGCAGCAGCATTTCCAGCTCGATCAGGAACTTGTCCACCACGCGCAGGATGTGCTCGAAGCCCAGCGGCTGGAACTGCACGATCGCATCCAGGCGGTTGCGGAACTCCGGCGTGAAGCTCTTGCGGATGACCTCCATCGCGTCGGTGGCGTGGTCCTGGCGGGTGAAGCCGATCGAGCGCCGGGCAGCCTGGGCCGCACCTGCATTGGTGGTCATCACCAGCACCACGTTCTTGAAGTTGGCTTCGCGTCCGTTGGTATCGG
The DNA here is from genome assembly GCF_049310345.1 of Stenotrophomonas sp. GZD-301. NCBI lineage: Bacteria > Pseudomonadati > Pseudomonadota > Gammaproteobacteria > Lysobacterales > Lysobacteraceae > Stenotrophomonas > Stenotrophomonas sp. GZD-301. The sequence continues at coordinate 28,759 of NZ_JBMOWY010000050.1, forward strand.
TGAGCACGCCGCGGTCCATGACCTGCAGCAGGATGTTGAAGATGTCCGGGTGGGCCTTCTCCACCTCGTCCAGCAGCAGCACGCAGTGCGGGGTCTTGACGATCTTCTCGGTGAGCAGGCCGCCCTGGTCGAAGCCGACATAGCCCGGAGGGGCACCGATCAGGCGACTGATCGAATGCGGCTCCATGTACTCGCTCATATCGAAGCGCACCAGCTCGATGCCCAGCTGCAGCGCAAGCTGCTTGGTCACCTCGGTCTTGCCCACACCGGTGGGGCCAGCGAACAGGAAGTTGCCGATCGGCTTTTCCGGATTGCCCAGGCCCGAACGGGCCAGCTTGATCGCCGAGGCCAGCGACTCGATGGCCGGGTCCTGCCCGAAGATCACCATCTTGAGGTTGCGCTCCAGGTGCTGCAGCACATCCTTGTCGGTGGCACTGACCTGCTTGGCCGGAATGCGCGCCATCTTGGCGACGATCGTCTCGATCTCCTCGATGTCGATCAGCTCCTTGCGCTGCCCCTCGGGCATCAGGCGCTGGCGGGCACCGGCTTCGTCGATCACGTCGATCGCCTTGTCCGGCAGCAGCCGGTCGCCGATGTGCTTGACCGACAGGTCCACCGCCGCCTGCAGCGCATCGTCGGCGTAGGTCACCCCGTGGTGCGCCTCGTACTTCGGCTTGAGCCCCTGCAGGATCTCGTAGGTTTCGCCGACGGTGGGCTCGACGATGTCGATCTTCTGGAAGCGACGCGCCAGGGCACGATCCTTCTCGAAGATGCCGCGGTACTCCTGGAAGGTGGTCGAGCCGATGCAGCGCAGCTCGCCCGACGCCAGTGCCGGCTTGATCAGGTTGGAGGCGTCCATCGTGCCGCCGGACGCCGAACCGGCGCCGATGATGGTGTGGATCTCGTCGATGAACAGCACCGCGTTGGGCAGCTTCTTCATCGCGGTCAGCACGCCCTTCAGGCGCTTCTCGAAATCGCCGCGGTACTTGGTGCCGGCCACCAGCGCGCCCAGATCGAGCGAGTAGATGACGGCATCGGCCAGTACGTCCGGCACCGACCCTTCCACGATGCGCTTGGCCAGCCCTTCGGCGATGGCGGTCTTGCCCACGCCGGCCTCGCCCACATAGAGCGGGTTGTTCTTGCGGCGGCGGCACAGCACCTGGATGGTGCGCTCGATTTCATCGGCACGACCCACCAGCGGATCGATCTTGCCGTTGCGCGCCTGTTCGTTGAGGTTGCTGGCAAATTCGGCCAGGGCATCGCCCTTGCCTTCACCCTCGCCCCCTTCGGCCCGGCCCTCGCCCTCGGCCGACGGCGGCACTTCGCCCTCCTCACCCAGCTTGGCAATGCCGTGGGAGAGGTAGTTGACGATATCCAGCCGGGTGACGTCCTGCTGGTTGAGGTAATAGACCGCGTGCGAGTCCTTCTCGCCGAAGATGGCGACCAGCACATTGGCACCGGTGACCTCCTTCTTGCCCGAGGACTGCACGTGGTACACGGCGCGTTGCAGCACGCGCTGGAAGCCCAGGGTGGGCTGGGTGTCGCGCCCATCGTCTTCGGCCAGGCGCGAGACCGAGGCCTCGATGGCCTGCTCAAGCTCCTGGCGCAGGCGCTCGGCATCGGCACCGCAGGCCTTGAGTACGGCCTGGGCGGAAGGATTGTCGAGCAGTGCCAAAAGCAGGTGTTCCACCGTCATGAACTCATGCCGGGCCTCACGGGCGCGCTTGTAGCACTGTCCGATGGTGTGTTCGAGGTCTTTACTGAACATGATCAACTCCGGCGGCAGTTGGGAACAATATGCGGCCAACCTTCACGATTTCCATCACCCTAGCGGATCGGTGCGTTCAGATGGCGTTAGCACTCCACCGAACGCCCTTCTCTGCCTGCGAGACCCATGATGCCCGAACTTCAGCTCACGAAATGGCAGCTTGCTCGTGATGGCGACGTCATCACCACCCCGCATGCCCGTGTCTGGCCGGTCCGCCTCCCCGACGGAACCCCGGCGATGTTGAAGATGAGCACGTGTGCCGAGGAACGGAACGGCCACCGCCTGCTGCGCTGGTGGGATGGCCATGGCGCGGTGCGGGTACTGGCCTGGCAGGACGACGCGCTGCTGATGGAGCGTGCGGTGCCGGGCACCCCGCTGCGGGCAATGGCGCAGGACGGACAGGACGCGGCCGCAACGGCGATCCTGTGCGACGTGCTGGCCCGGCTGCATGGCCGGCACGGGCCGGCGCCGACGGACCTGGTGACGCTGCAGACCTGGTTTGCCGACCTGCTGGCGCCATCGCTGCCACTGTCGCCATTGCTGGAACAGTGCAGATCACTCGCGATCCAGCAGCTGGGCACCCAGATCGAACAGCGCCCGCTGCATGGCGACCTGCACCACGACAATGTGCTCGACGGCGGCCCGCGCGGCTGGCTGGCGATCGACCCCAAGCGGCTGCTGGGTGATCGTGCCTTCGACTACACGGTGCTGTTCTGCAACCCGGACCTGTGCGGGCCGGACATCCACGTGGCCACGCGGCCGGCGGTGTTCGATGCCCGGCTCACCCAGGTCTGCGCCCTGGCCGGGATCGAGCGGCGCCGCCTGCTGGCCTGGATCGCGGCCAGCGCCGGCCTGTCGGCAGTGTGGTTCCTGGCCGATGGCGACGACGCGGCGGTGGATCTGGCCGTGGCGGAACTGGCCCTGCAGCGGCTCGCGCAGGCCTGAGCGCGGGCCCGTGGGTCAGGCGCCGGTCTTTTCCATCGTGCACAGCAGCGGATGCTGGTTCATGCGCGAGAATTCATTGACCTGGGCGACCTTGGACTCGGCGACCTCACGGGTAAACACCCCGCACACCCCGCGGCCGCGGGTATGGACGTGCAGCATCACCTGCGTGGCCTTGTCCAGGTCCATCGCGAAGAAGTGCTGCAGCACGGTCACCACGAAATCCATGGGCGTGTAGTCGTCGTTCAACAGCATGACCTGGTAGAACGGCGGCGGTGCGACTTCCGGCCGTGCAGGCTCAAGCAGCACGCCGTGGTCGTGGTGGGGTTCGTGGGAAGGCTCTCGTGGCATCGGGCCATTATAGGGCCCCGCCCGCAGGATTGGACGTTGCCCCCCGTGGCCCTTCACAATCTGCACCTTCCCACCCCAGCTTTCACAGGAATGTCATGAAAAGGACTGCAGCCGCGCTGTTGCTCACCGTCACCGCCTTCGGTGCCCACGCAGCCGACCCCGACAAGGTCGTCGGCGCCACACTGGACAAGCTGGACTACACCTACGAGGTGGACGAGGACGGCGACTACAAGCTGGTCTTCGATGTGGAAGACGGCCGCAGCCAGCTGGTCTACGTGCGCTCGGCCGTGGAAGAGTTCGGCAGCCACAAGATCCGCGAGATCTGGTCGCCCGGCTACACCTCCCCGGGCAAGCAGTTCCCGGCCGCGGTCGCCAACCGCCTGCTCGAAGACTCCCAGGACGCCAAGATGGGCGGCTGGGTCAAGCAGGGCGAGCTGGCCATGTTCGTAGTCAAGGTCGACGCCACGGCCTCGCCCGACGCGCTGAGCGATGCCATCGACGCGGCGATCCGTACCGCCGATGCGATGGAAAAAGAGCTCACCAAGAAGGACGACTACTGAGGTGACTGCCGTGCCGGTCCCGCGCTGGGCGCCCCACGTCACCGTGGCCACGATCGTGGTCCGCGACGGGCGCCTGTTGCTGGTGGAAGAGCGGATCGACGGGCGGGCGGTACTCAACCAGCCCGCCGGCCACCTGGAGCCCGGCGAGTCGCTGGCCGAGGCGGCGGTCCGCGAAACCCTGGAGGAGACCGGCTGGCAGGTGCGCCTGACCCACTTCGTCGGGGCCTACCAGTGGACCGCGCCGGACGGCACGCCGTTCGTGCGGTTCGCCTACGCCGCCGAGCCGGTCGCGCATGACCCGGCCCGTCCGCTGGACATCGGCATCGAGCGTGCCCTGTGGCTGTCCCCGGCCGAGCTGCGTGCCGACCCGGCACGCCTGCGCAGCCCGCTGGTGTGGGAGGTGGTGGCCGACTATCTGGGCGGCCAGCGCCATCCCCTGTCGCTCGTGAAGGTGACCGCATGAGCGCGCCACGGATCATGGTCGGGGTCTCCGGCGGCGTGGATTCGTCCGTGGCCGCGTGGCGGCTGGTGCAGCAGGGCGAGCCGGTGGCCGGTCTGTTCATGCAGAACTGGGCCGACGACGGCAGCGGCGACTGCCGCGCCGAGGACGACCGCCGCGACGCGGTGGCCGTCTGCGGCCTGCTCGGCATCCCGTTCCACTTCCGCGACTTCTCCGGCGAATACTGGCAGGGCGTGTTCGAGCACTTCCTGGCCGAGTACGCCGCCGGGCGCACCCCCAACCCGGACGTGCTGTGCAACCGCGAGGTGAAGTTCAAGCACTTCCTGGACGCGGCGCGCGAACTGGGCGCCGAACGCATCGCCACCGGGCACTACGCCCGGATTGCCCGACACGGCGGTCGCTGGGCGCTGCTGCGCGGCGCCGACCGCAGCAAGGACCAGAGCTACTTCCTGCACCAGTTGGGGCAGGAACAGCTGGCCGCCACGCTGTTCCCGATCGGCGACCTGCAGAAGAACGACCTGCGCCGGATCGCCCGCGACGCGCGCCTGCCCACCCACGCCAAGAAGGATTCCACCGGGATCTGCTTCATCGGCGAGCGCGACTTCCGCGAATTCCTGGGCCGCTACCTGCCGGCCCGCACCGGCGAGATCCGCGACCCGGACGGGGTGGTCATCGCCGAGCATCCCGGCGTCTTCTATTTCACCCTGGGCCAGCGCGAAGGCCTGAACATCGGCGGCGTGCGCGGCTGGCCGGCCGCGCCGTGGTATGTGGTCGGCAAGGATGTGGCCAGCAACGTGCTGTACGTCGACCAGGACCGCGACAGCCCGTGGCAGCAGTCCACCCGCCTGCACTCGGAGGTGGCGCACTGGATTGCCGGCGCCCCGCCCGCCCGCCGGTTCGACTGCACCGCGCAGACCCGCTACCGCCAGCCGGACGAGCCGTGCACGGTGCAGGTGCGCGACGATGGCACCGTGGAGGTGCACTTCGTGCGCCCGCAGCGCGCCGTCACCCCTGGTCAATCGCTGGTGTTGTATGACGATGAGGTCTGCCTGGGTGGCGCGGTGATCGCCGCCACCGATGCGCCGCTGGAGCAGCGCCTGCGCACCACCCCTTCTCCTTTCGAGGTATCTGCTGCATGAGTTTTTCCATCGACGACCGCGTTCTCGCACTGGCCGGCATTGCCCAGGCCCTGCAGCAGGTGCGCCGCATCGCCGAAACGGGCCACTCCGAAGCGGCCGTGGTCCGCACGGCGGTGGACAGCGTGTTCCGTATCGACGCCGACAGCCCGCAGGAAATCTACGGCAGCGCGGCCAACGTCGCCCCGGGCCTGCGCCTGCTGCACAACTATCTGAGCAGCAAGGGCCAGGACGAAATGCTGCCCCGTCTGGCACTCGCGGTGCTGCAGCTGGAGCGCCGGTTCGTGCGTGAGCACGACGTGGTCGAGAAGGTCAGCGCCGGCATCGAACGCGCCCAGGGCCAGGCCCTGACCCTCGGCGACAGCGCCCACCCGGATGTGCTGGCCACGCTGGGCGGGGTCTATGCCGACACGATCAGCAACCTGAAGCCGCGGGTGATGGTCCAGGGCAACCCGCACTACCTCGGCCAGGCCGGCGTGGTGGCCGAGATCCGCGCGCTGCTGCTGGCGGCGGTGCGCTCGGCGGTCCTGTGGCGCCAGACCGGCGGCCAGTACTGGGACTTCCTGTTCTCGCGCAAGGCGATGATCGACGCAGTGGACCGTCAGCTGCGCTGACGGAGGGGAGTGACGACCAACGGTCGTCACCTGCCGCGCACTCACATGGATGAATGTGCGTGTGGCGGCTAAAGCAAACGGGGGTACGGCCGATACATCCTCCGTGCACTTCCCGAGAACGTCCATGTACTCACGCATCTTCATTCGTCTGGCCGCCCCCCTGGTCCTGACCCTTCTGCTTCCTTTCGCCATCGGCTTCGAGTGGCCGGCCGCCCTGCGTTGGGCGATCCTGACCACGATGACGCTCAGCTGGCTTGGCTTTGCCTGGTGGACCACACGGGCGCAGACCCAACGGTCGCCGGAACACGCCCGCATCCTGCGTGAGCAGGATCAACTGCTGACCGAGCTGCGCTCGTTCGTGGTCAACGAGGTTGAGGGCTCGCGCGGCGAAGTCGAGCGTGCCCGCGACCTGATCCGCCACGCCGTCAGCGGCCTGGGCGGCAGCTTCGACGCGATGAACCGCAAGTCCCGCCAGCAGAGCCAGGCATTGGCCCGCATCGTCGACCGCGCCGGTGAAGACGGCGGCGCCGGCGTCGACGTGGCCCGCTTCGCCCAGCACGCCAGCCACCGCATGGAACAGCTGGTGGAAGCGCTGGAGCAGGTCAGTGGCCAGAGCAGCAACACCGTGCAGCACATCGACCAGATGGCGCAGCACCTGGATGGCATCTTCGCCCTGCTGGAAGACGTCAAGTCGATTGCCGACCAGACCAACCTGCTGGCACTGAACGCCGCCATCGAAGCCGCCCGTGCCGGTGAAGCCGGTCGTGGCTTCGCCGTGGTCGCCGACGAGGTGCGCAACCTCTCCGAGCGGTCCACCACCTTCAACGAGCAGATCCGCAAGCTGGCCCACAGCTCCAAGGACGCCATCGCCAAGGTGCGCGAGACCGTTTCGCACATGGCCTCGCGTGACATGGACCGTTCCCGCGAAGCCCGCCACGAAGCGGCGCAGATGCTGGACAACGTGGCCCAGATCAATGCCTCGCTCGGCGACGGCATGCGCGAGATTTCCGAGTGCGGCCGTGCCATCGACAGCAGCGTGGCCGAAGCCGTCCGCGCCCTGCAGTTCGAGGACATCGCAACCCAGGCGCTGGGTGGCGTGCACACCCACCTGGACCGCCTGACCGCGATCAACCGCGAAGCCGTGGCGCTGCAGGAACTGCTGCATCGCAATGGCGGCGTGATCGACGAGGAAGTCGTCACGGCCCTGCAGCGCACCGGCAGCCGCCTGCGCGAAATGCGCAGCGAATGGGAACGCCCGCCGCACAAGGCGGTGGCCCAGCAGAGCATGGCCGCTGGCGCGGTCGAACTGTTCTGATCGACATGTCGCGTGCCGGCCACCATACCGGCACCTGCAACGGCCCCGGCATTCCCGGGGCCGTTGCGCTTGCATCACCCGCCCTGGTTGCAGATGATCGTCCGATGCTGTTGAACACGTCCGTGCCTGCCGTTGCATCCCTGCCGCCCCTCGACCCCGAGCCGTTGGCTCAGACGGTCGTGGCCAGCGCCACACCCCCTGCCCCGGCTGCGCCGATCGCACCGCCGCAGGGCCGCGCCCTGATCGCCTGCCTGGAACAGCTGGCGCAGCAGGAGCTGGCCGAACTGGCCACCCGGCCGATGCCCGTGCCGGCCCCGCCGCACGCCATCGATCCGGCGCATGCCAGCCTGGCCTGGGACCTGGGCCTGACCGGCGACGCGCTCGACGCCGCCCGCTGACCCGTACCGCCGGGCGCGGGTGGGCTATCGTGCACAACGCGCGGGATTGCCCCTCGCGCTCCTGCCAGGACCGATCCCGCATGAATACCCGCCTGAAGCGGTTGGCGCTGCATGCCCAGGGACTGGGCGCGAAGGCACGGTTCGGTACCGGTATCGACGGCACGCACCAGGCCATCGCCCATCTCGGCTACGTCCAGATCGACACGCTGTCGGTGGTACAGCGGGCGCACCACCACGTGCTGTGGAACCGGGTGCCGGCGTACGATCCGGCCGACCTGAACCGCCTGGTCGGCGAGAAGAAGATCTTCGAGTACTGGTTCCACGCGGCGGCCTACCTGCCCATGCGCGACTACCGTTTCGCGCTGCCGCGGATGACATCGATACGCAACGGTGAGAGCCGCTACTTCTGCAATGGCGACACGCGCCTGATGCAGGAGATCGTGGCGAAAGTCCGCTCGGAGGGCGCGCTCGGGCTGCGTGACCTGGAAACGGGAGGCGCGCGCAGCGGCAGCTGGTGGAGCGGTGGCCCGGCCCGTCGCGCCGTCGAAACGCTGTTCATGCGCGGCGAGCTGATGGTGTGCGAGCGTCGGGGTGCCGAGAAGCGCTACGACCTGGCGGAGCGCTGCCTCCCGGAAGGCATCGACCTCAGCGTGCCCAGCACTCACGCCTACGCCGCCCATCTCTTCGACACGCATCTGCGGGCACATGGCGCGGTGACGTCAGCGCAGGTGCTGCACCTTCGTACGGGCCAGACGCTTCGTGCGGCCGTGCGTGATGTCGTCCGTGAGCGGCTTGACGCCGGCGTCGTCCAGCGGCTGCAGGGGATCGGCGGTCTGGACGTCTACGTGGACAGTGCTGCCGCGACGCGCATCCCGGCCCTGCCCGCGCGGGTCACGATCCTCTCACCGTTCGACAACCTGATCATTCATCGCGATCGTCTGAGCGCGCTGTTCGGTTTCGACTACCGGATCGAGTGCTATACCCCGGCGAACAAGCGCGCATTCGGCTACTTCTGCCTGCCGGTTCTGCATGGAGATGTCCTGGTGGCGCGCATCGACTGCAAGGCACACCGCAAGGAAGGACGCCTTGAGGTGATCAGCACCCACTGGGAGGCCACCGCGGACCGCGAGCCGGTGCTGCCGCGCCTGGCCGACGCACTGCAGCGGTTTGCCACGTTCAACGGCTGCCACACGGTGGATGACCCCGCACACCCCGCCCCGTAGAGCCGGGCTCTGCCCGGCTGTCGCGCGAAGCGCGGGGTTTGCAGCGTCGGAACGAAAAGCAGCCACGTAGAGCCGGGCTCTGCCCGGCTGTCGCGCGAAGCGCGGGGGTTTGCGGCATCGGAACGGAAAGCAGCCATGTAGAGCCGGGCTCTGCCCGGCTATCGCGCAAAGCGCGGGGGTTTGCGGCGTCGGAACGAACGGCAGCCGGGCAGAGCCCGGCTCTACAGGACTATCGCGCAAAGCGCGGGGTTTGCAGCGTCGGAACGAAAGGCAGCCGGGCAGAGCCCGGCTCTACGGGGCTGTCGCGCGAGGCGCGGCGCAGGGGTGTCAGGTCACCGCGTGCGGCGCAGCCTGCAGGCGCTCGCGTGGGGGGATCTGCGCCCCGCCCTGCTTTAGCCACTGGGCCAGGTCGCGCGGGGTGAGCGGGCGGGAGTACAGGTAGCCCTGGATCTCGTCGCAGCCCTGGCGGCGCAGCATCGCTTCTTCCTGCTCGGTTTCCACACCTTCGGCAACGACCTTCATGCCCAGCGCGTGGCCCAGATGCACGATGGCCTGGGTGACCTCGGCAGTGCCGGCGTCGTGCAGCATGCCCTGGACGAAGCTGCGGTCGATCTTCAGGCGGCCGACCGGGAACCGGTTGAGGTAATGCAGGTTGGAGAAGCCGGTGCCGAAGTCGTCCACCGCCAGCGGTACGCCGTGGCGTTCGAGCACGTCGAAGCAATGGCGCAGCACGTCGGTGTCGCGGATCAACGCCGACTCGGTCAGCTCCAGCTCCAGCCGCTGCGGTGGCCAGCCGTGCGCATGGCAGATGTCGATCACGCGCTCGGCGAAGCCGCGGTCACGCAGCTGTACGGCCGAAACGTTCACCGCCACCCGATCAAATTGCAGCCCGGCCTGGTCCCACGCCGCTGCCTGACGACAGGCTTCGGCAAGGACCCAGTCGCCGATCCGTACGATTTCCCCGCACTTCTCGGCGATGGGGATGAACTCGGCCGGGCTGCAGTAACCGATGCCGGGCCGATGCCAGCGCAGCAGCGCTTCGATCGCCGGCGGTGCGCCGTGGTCGGCGTGCAGCAGCGGCTGGTAGGCCAGGCTGAACTCCTCCCGCTCGATCGCACCCAGCAGGGCATGCTCGATCTCCAGCTTGCGCTGGATCCGCAGCAGCGCGTCCTGGCTGTAGTACTGATACGTGTTGCGCCCCGCTTCCTTGGCCGCATACATCGCCGCGTCGGCGGCGCGCAGCAGTGAATCGAAGTCGCTGCGGCCGTCGTCGAGCATCGCGATGCCGACGCTGGCGCCCACCTTGAGCGTGGTCTCGCCGCGATGCAGCGGTTCGGCCAGCGAGGCAATCAGTTTGCGTGCGACGTGGCCGGCGTCTTCCGGGTCGGCCAGGTCACGCAGCACCACGATGAACTCGTCGCCACTGAAGCGCCCGAACAGATCGCTGTTGCGCAGGTTCTGGTGCAGGCGCGCGGCGGCGGCCTTGAGCAGCGCATCGCCGGTGGCGTGGCCGAAGGTGTCGTTGATGGTCTTGAAGCCGTCCAGGTCGATGAACAGCATCGCCAGCGGTGCGCCGCGGTCGCGGGCCTCCTCGATCGCATCGGCGGTCTGCTCGCGCAGCAGCATGCGGTTGGGTAGGCCGGTCAGCAGGTCGTAGTGGGCCAGCAGCTCGATGCGCTCGTTGGCTTCGCGCTCGCGGGTGATGTCACGGAACAACACCACAAAGCGCGTCGGCAGACCGTCGCGGTGGTCCAGTTCGATCAGCACCTGCACCCAGATGCGCAGCCCGGACTGGCGGTAGAAGCACAGGTCCAGCTGCTCGGGCAGGCCGCCACCGGCGATGCGCTCCAGGGCCGCCTCGAAGGCGTCGCGCGAATCCTGGGTGTACAGCGCCAGGGCCTGGTCGAGGCTGATCGGCTCCTTGCGCAGGCCGTGGATGCGGTAGCACTCCTCGGTCCACTGCATGCTGCGCGTGGCCACCTCGATCTCGCAGCCACCGATCCGGCCCAGCGCCGAAACGCGGTTGAGCAGTTCGGTGCGCCAGCGGATCAGCGCGTCGGTCTGGTGCTGCTCGGTGATGTTCTGGACCTGGCCCAGCAGACGCTGCACGCGCCCATCCGGGCCGACCAGGGGCTGCATCCAGACACGCAGGTGCAGCGCGCCGTCGCGCGGGCGCGGCAGTTCCAGCTCCAGCGTGGTGGCACGCCCATCGCGCCACATGCGGCGCCACGCGCTGCGCAGCTGGCCGCGCGAGCGCGGTTCGAGCCGGCGCAGCCAGTGGCGGCCGGCCGGCATCGGATCGTCGCCCTCGCCCACCAGGGCGCGGAACTCCGGCGACCACCAGAACTGGCGCGCCTCCGGGTCCCATGACCAGCTGCCCATGCTGGCAATGCGCTGGGCCTCGCGCAGGTGCACCTGCTGCTCGCGCAGCTGGGCCTCCATCTGTTTCTGGGCCTGGATGTCGGTGTGGGTGCCTACCATCCGCAGCGGCTGGCCGTCGGCCGTGCGGCTGACCACGCGACCACGGTCCAGCATCCAGCGCCACTCGCCGCTGGGGTGGCGGACGCGGAACTGGGCGCTGTAGACCGCCCCCTCGCCGCGCAGATGCGCGTCCAGTGCGGCGCGGACCTGCGGCTGGTCATCGGGGTGCACGTGCTCGAGCAGCGTGCCGGCGGTATCGCCGAGGCCCTGCTCGACGTCCATCGGCTCGCCATCCCAGCGCCGCGAACGGGTCACGGTGTCGCTGGGCAGGTCCCAGTCCCACAGTCCATGCCCGGCATGTTCCAGGGCCAGCTCCCAGCGGCTGCCCGCGTAGGCGGCCACCGGCTCGGGCACGCTCAGGGTGAAGGCCAGCAGCTGTCCGTCGGGGTCGTGGACGGCACGCATCCAGCCGTCGAACCGGCCGCGCGGCCCGCCGGGAAGTTGACACGGCACCAGGCCACCGTCGGCAGCGAGCAGCCGCAGGTCTTCCAGCAGCTCGCCGTAGGCGGCCAGGGTTGCCGGCAGACCATGCTCGCGCGCAGCCGGATTGGCCGCCAGTGGGCGACCGGCACGGTCGAGGATGACCAGTGCCGAGGCCAACGGGTGCTGCAGCAGACTGGCGATGATCCCTTGGTCCACGCGGTATGACTCCGAAAACGCACCCGACAACCGGGAACGCAATCGTTAGCGGCGGGTTTTGCCGATTATTGAGCGCCCACCCGCACACGGACCCGCACAACGCATCGTTCCCCCCTCACCTCAAAGCCTGTCGCACCCTCTAAGATGGTCGCTGCCCTCGCCACCGGTTCCCGCCGCGCCCATGCCTGTCGACGCCTCCGGCCACCCGCCGTCGCCCCCGCCCGAACGCCCGCTTGCGCGCGATCTGCGCCGCGACCGCTGGCGGGTGGTGGGGATGTACCTGGTGCTGGCGCTGGTGTGGATCCTGTGCAGCGATGCGGCGGTACAGGTACTGGCCGGGGACATGCACACCGCGGCACGCTGGCAGACCTTCAAGGGCGCGTTCTTCGTGATCGCCAGTGGCGCGCTGATCTACCTGCTGCTGCGCCCGCTTGCCCAGCATGTGCTGCACACCCATGCGCTGCTGGAAGGGTCGGAAACCCGTCACCGCCAGATGTTCCAGGGCAACCCGGGGCCGATCCTGGTGTACGACCTGGCCACGCTGGCGATCCTGGACGTGAACCCGGCCGCCTGCAGCCTGTTCGGCTGGACCCGCGAGGAGTTCATGGCGCTGCCGGTGGATGCGCTGTGGCCGCCCGACCAGGACGCCGCATTGACCGACAAGCTGGCCCAGATCCGCGACCAGCCCGAGCAGTTGTGCGTGGTCACCGCCGATCTGCAGCTGAAGGACGGCAGCCTGCGGCGCATGGAGATGCGCAGCAGTGCGATCGACTACGACGGCCACCAGGCCCGGCTGCTGATCGCCATCGACCGCACCCGCGAGGACCAGGCGCTGCAGCGACGCGACCAGGCGCTGGCACGCGTCGAGGAGGCCCACGAGATGGCCCGGATCGGCGCCTGGGAACTCGACCCGGCCAGCGGCCAGGGCCGCTACTCGAACCAGGTGTACCGGCTGCTGGGACGCCGCCCGCCCGAGGCGCGACGCTGGCACCGTTTCGAGGAGCTGCTGGTCCCGGCCGACCCGGCAACGGCGGCGCTGAGCGAGCAGCTGCTGGCCGAGATGAATTCCGGCGAGCCGGTGCAGATCGACGTGCTGCTGCCCCTGCTGGCGATGGACGGCCGCGCCCTGATGGTGCACCTGCGCGCGCAGAGCGGCGTGGATGACGCCGGCCGGCCGCGGGTGCTGGGGACGCTGCAGGACGTGACCGAGCGCGAGCAGTCGCGCCGCCTGCTGCGCGAACGCGAGGAGCAGTTCCGCGAGCTGGTGCGGGTACTGCCCGACGGCGTGGTGATCCTGTCCGACGAACATGTGCTGTATGCCAACGCCTGCGCCGCGGCGCAGTTCGGCTATGCCAACCACACCCTGCTCGGCGAGCCGCTGGCGGTGCTGGTGGCCAGCGCCGATCTGGCGCGCGTGCGCGCGCAGCTGTTCGCGCCGATCCCGGTCCCGTCCACCGGCGCCGGCGAGGTGATCGGCATGCGCCGGCTGGACGGCCAGCACTTCCAGGCCGGTCTGGCGGTGGGTGATGTGCGTTACGGCGGGCGCAACTGCAAGCTGCTGATCGTGCGCGACCTGAGCGAACCCGAACGCATCCGCGCGGCGCTGGAAACCAGCAACCGCGAGCTGCAGGCGATGGCCGGCCGGCTGTTCTCGCTGCAGGAAGACGAACGCCGCGCGATCTCGCGCGACCTGCACGACGACATCGGCCAGGCGATCACCGCGATGAAGCTGTCCGCCTACGCGGCGCAGGACGAGGCGGACCCGCTGCGCCGTGACGAAGACCTGGTGCAGATCATCCAGCTGGCCGACACCACGGTGGGCAAGCTGCGCGACCTGTCCACCCTGCTGCGCCCGCCGCAGCTGGACGCGCTCGGGCTGGAAGCGGCCCTGCGCTGGCAGGCCGGCGTGCTGTTCCGTTCGGCCGCCATCGACCTGCTGCCGGACATCCAGTCGCTGCCGCGCCGCCCGGCCGGCGACATCGAGCAGGCCTGCTTCCGTATCGCCCAGGAGAGCCTGACCAACGTGCTGCGCCACGCACGCGCCAGCCAGGTCAGCCTGCAGCTGCGCGACGTGGACGACCAGGGCCTGCACCTGCAGATCCGCGACGACGGCGAAGGCTTCGACCCCGACGGCCCGCGTGGGCTGGGGCTGATTGTGATGCGCGAACGCGCGCAGAGCGTCGGCGGCACCCTGAAAATCGAGTCGGCGCATGGCGCCGGCACCCTGATCGACCTGTACCTGCCCTACCGCGCCACCGGCGTGGGGGCTGCTGAAATCCTGGAACACTGAGCCCATGTGGAACCCTTCCCTGCCCCTGGTCAGCATCGAGGATGCCCCGGACCGCCTTGGCGCCGGCAACCCCGAGCTGCAGGCAATGGTGGCCGAGGCCGCCTCCGGCGGCACCCCGCTGATGCTGATGCACGTGGACATCGACCATTTCGCGTCGGTCAACGAAAACATGAGCGCCGAGGTCGGCGACCAGGCGCTGGTGCTGGTGGCCCAGCGCCTGCAACACCACCTGCGCGGCCGCGGCAAACTGTGGCGGCATGGCAGCGATGAGTTCCTGATCGCGGTGCAGCGCACCGCCGATGTGCCGCTGCCCGAGGACCTGGCCGAGGAAATCCGCCAGCAGCTGGAGCTGCCGCTGTCGGTGCTGCCGTATACGCTGTTCATGACCGGCAAGCTGGGCGTGAGCCTGTGCCCGGAGCACGCCAGCGGCGCGTCGCGCCTGCTCGACCACGCCGAGGACGCGCTCTACCAGGCTGCGCGCGAAGGCGGCAATGCGGTGCGCATCCACGCGGTGGACACGCCGTCGAGCGCCCACAGCGAGAGCATCATCGCCCGGCAGATCGTGGATGCCATTCCCAACGGCGAGCTGAAGCTGCGCTACCAGCCACTGGTCAGCGCCCGCGACGGCCATGTGGTGGGCATGGAAGCGCTGCTGCGCTGGCAGTCGCCGACGCTGGGCATGCTGGTGCCGGAACGCTTCATGCGCACCGCCGAGCGCCTGGGCATCATCGTGCAGATCGGCACGTGGGTGCTGGAAGGCGCGCTCAAGCAGGCGCGGCTGTGGCGCGACCAGGGCTTCGACGATTTCACCATCGCGGTGAACGTGTCCACCCTGCAGCTGCTGCGCCCGAACTTCTTTGCCGAGGTGATGGCGCTGATGCAGACGGCCGGCGTGCCGGCGCACATGCTGACGCTGGAGATCAACGAAAGCGCGCTGACCAACAACGTCAATTTCGTGCACGAAACGCTGGTCAACCTGCGCAATGAAGGCATCAGCCTGAGCCTGGACAACTTCGGCACGGGCGATTCCAGTCTGAGCGCGCTGGTGCGCTACCCGGTCGACAAGCTGAAGATCGACCGCAGCTTCATCAAGAGCGCGCCCGCCGGCAACCGTGAGGCCGCCATTGCCCGCGCGATCATCGCGATGGGCCACCAGCTGGGCATGACGGTGATCGCCAACGGCGTGGAGTCGCAGGCACAGCTCGGCTTCCTGCGCCGCAACGACTGCGATGTGTTCCAGGGCTACCTGTTCGGCGAGCCGATGTCGGCCGATGCGGCCGGGATGACGCTGCGCCGCCGCTACCTGCGCCCGGAAGCTTTCGCCGAAACCCGCCCGGACCGCACGCTGCTGCTGCTGGACGATGAAGAGAACGTGCTGCGCTCGCTGGTACGCCTGTTCCGCCGCGACGGCTACCGGATTCTGGCGGCCGGCAACGTGCGCGATGCCTTCGACCTGCTGGCGATCAACGACGTGCAGGTGATCCTGTCCGACCAGCGCATGAGCGACATGAGCGGCACCGAGTTCCTGGGCCGGGTGAAGATGCTCTACCCGGACACGATCCGGCTGGTGCTGTCCGGCTACACCGACCTCAACACCGTCACCGACGCGATCAACCGCGGCGCGATCTACCGCTTCCTGACCAAGCCGTGGAACGACGACGAGCTGCGCAAGCACATCCACCAGGCGTTCCGCACGCACGAAGAGCAGCGCCGCGCCAACACCGCTCCGCCGGTCGCGATTGCAGCGCCGGAAGACGAATAGCGGGGCCGGGCGCTGCCTGGGTGTTGGTTCTTCGCGAACAGCGCCTGGTGGTCTGCCTGTTGCTGGCGGGGCTGACGGGTGTGGGTGTGCGGGACACGCCGTGAACCCATCCCTGGGGGCTCGTAGAAAACATCCATGTTTTCTACGGTCCCGCACACCCACACCCGTCAGCCCCCAGACACCGGGTCGGCGGCCACGGGAAATCAAATGCCCTGTCGGCCCATTCCGGGCGGTCGGCACGTGGCCGCCATGAACGATCAGCGCCGGTGTGGATGAAGGTCAACGAACCCCGCGTTTGATTGCCCGTGGCCACCGGGTCACTGTCACGGGCCGGCGGGGGCGGGCTTACGGGACCGTAGAAAACATGGATGTTTTCTACGAGCCTACAGGGATGTATTTACGGCGTGTCCCGTAAGCCCGCCCCCGTCGGCCCAGCCAGCGACAGGCAGACAGCCACCGGCTGTTCGCGCAGGGGTCAGCGCGGCTGCTTGATCGGCAGCACCACGCGGAAGCGCGCGCCTTCGCCGGGGGTGCTGTCCAGGTCGATGCGGCCGTGGTGCTTGTTGATGATGCTGTAGGAGATCGACAGGCCCAGGCCGGTGCCGCTGCCCACCGGCTTGGTGGTGAAGAACGGATCGAAGATGCGCTGGCGCAGCTCCGGCGAAATGCCGCCGCCGGTGTCCTCGAACTCCACCCAGACCGTGTCGCCGTCCACGCCCGTGCGCACCGTGATCGTGCCGCGTTCGGCGATCGCGTGGCCGGCGTTGAGCAGCAGGTTCATGTACACCTGGTTGAGCTCGGACGGCAGGCACTCCACCAATGGCAGCTGGCCGAACTCGCGGTGCAGCGTGACCTTGTACTTGAGCTCGTTCCAGATGATGTTGATCGTCGATTCCAGGCCCGCGTGCAGGTCCACCAGCTTCCACGACTCGTCACGGCCGGAATACGAGAAGTCCTTCAGGTCGCGCACGATCCGCGTCACCCGCTCGATGCCCTCGCGCGACTCGGCCATCAGCTGCGGCAGATCGCGGCTGATGAAATCGATGTCGAACCGGTTGCGGATGTCGTCGATTTCGGGGATCAACGCCTTCGGGTCGGGCGCACGCAGCGCACGCTCGTAGGCCTCGATCACCGTGAACAGACTGCGCAGGTACTCCTGCAGGCTGCCCAGATTGGAGTGCACGTAGCCGATCGGATTGTTGATCTCGTGCGCCACACCGGCCGCCAGCTGGCCGATGGAGGCCATCTTCTCCGACTGCAGCAGCTTTTCCTGCGTGCCGTTCAAGCGAAGGTAGGCCTGGCGCAGCTCGGCGTGGCGCTGCTGCAGCTCGCGCTCGTAGTCTTCCTGGCCTTCGATGCGGTGGAACAGGGCCAGATAGTGGCGCTCACCGGCCGCCTCGTGATGGTAGACGTGGGCGATGACCATGCGCTCGCCGACCGGCAGGCTGCCATTCCAGTGGCCATGCTGGCGGGCGTGCTCCAGCGCGTCCGGCGGCAGGCGCTGCCGCAGCCACTGCGTCGCGCTCAGGCCAGCGTCGGGCTCGGCCTGGCCGAGGATGTCGCGCAGTGCGGCATTGGCCACCGCCACGCTGCCATCCTCACGGAACAGCAGCACACCTTCACGGGTGTGCTCGAACAGCGCGAGCAGGACCGGCTGCGGGGGCAACGGCGCGGTGACAAGAGAGATATCAGCGGTCACGGTCACTTCGGGCAGGTGAAAACAGGCGCCCAATATACGCGAACCGGAAACGCTGGCCGGGCGAGGCTCGCCCGGGCCGGGTCAGGCGACGGCCAGCGGACGCCGCGTGTGCACCGTGCTGGATTGGCCCTTGGCGTCGTAGGCCGACGCCTCCTCGCTGCGGCCCAACTGGCGCAACGCCCAGTTGACCTCGCGGCGCCGGCGCGCCAGCAGCACGCCGTTGGCACGATTGCGCTCGGCCAGTTCCTGCAGTCGCTCGGCCTGACCGACCGGCAGCGCCGCCTCGAGCGCACGCAGCGCCTCCAGCTTGGCGCCGGTCGCCTGGATCAGCGCGTGGACGTCATGCTCGACCAAGGCCAGGCGTTCGACGTCCAAGGCATCGCTGAGGCGCTGCAACGGCTCGCTCATCGCCAGCTTCATCCCTGCAGCTGCTGGTCCAGCTCAAGCATCCGCGAGGCGATGGCATCAGGATTGATCGTGTAGGTACCGTTCTGCAGCGACTCGCGCACGGCCTGCACGCGGGCCGCGTCGATCGCCGGGGCCGTGCTCAGCTCGCGCTGCATGGCCTGCAGCGAGGTCGCTTCGCCGGTCAGGCGCAGGCTGTCCACGGCTTCCACCGGGCGCGCCTGGGAATCGGTGCCGGCGCTGGGCTTGGTGCCGAGGGCGACACTGCGCAGATGGGCGGTGGCCTGCAGGTTGCCGTCGATTTTCTGGCTCATGGAGATGTCCTGGGTGTTCGGTTCACAAGGGATAACGGCACAGAGACCGCCACCTTTAGGGGAAATATCAGGGTTTTGCAGCAAAAACGGAGGGTAGTCAGCATTGTGATCAGCGCGTCACTAAAACGTCGCCACTGGCGTCCACGGTACCTTGAACAATCTTGCGTGACGACAGGTTCTCCACCGACACCCGCTCGTGCTCGCCCGCATCGGCCATCGCGCGCCCGGCTACCCGCACCTCCACGCCGCCCCGGCGCGAGACCAGAGCGACACTGTCGCCCCGGCGCACCAGGCGCTGGGCGACCAGGTCATTGGCCGACAGCAGGCTGCCGGCACTGAGGGTCCGGCGGGCTACCCGCCCGACCGCCACCTGGGGGTCGGCCAGTGCGGCGCCGGCAATACGTGCCACGTCACGCTGGGCAGTCGTGATATCGGCCGCCGTCAGTGTTTCTCCAGCGGCGATCCCGCGGTTGAGGACCAGCACCTGCTGGTTGCGGCGCACCTTGACCGGCACGAACAGCCGCCAGCCGCCGGCGTCCGGGCAGCTCACCTCCACCGTGCTGGTGCCGGTCGGCTGGGCACGCAGGGCCTGGCCGCAGGCCGGCAGGCGCAGCGCCGAGTCCAGCGTGGTTTCGCCTTCGGTACCGGCCGGCAGGGTCGACAGCGCCGCACCGCGGATGCTCTCCACCGGCTGCCAACCGGCGGCAGCCCCGGCCGGCAATGCCAGCAGCAGGGACAGAACGACCAGGACAGAACGCATGCAGACTCCAGGGGCAACGGACATGCGCAGGGTGATGCAAGCCCCGTGCCGGACGGCAGGGCGCGCCGCGCTCAAGTCGCGCCGGCTGGCGCCGATACCAAGCCCATGTCCCATGACCTGCTCAACCGCATCGACCAGCGTACGCGACTGGCCGGCCACAATCGTCTGGCCCTGCTGCTGTTCCGGCTCGGCGGACGTCAGCTTTTTGGCGTGAACGTGTTCAAGGTACAGGAGGTGCTGCGGCGCCCGTCCCTGTTCCAGGTCCCCGGCCTGCCCAGCCAGTTCGCCGGCGTTGCCGACGTGCGCGGCCGGTCGGTACCGGTCCTGGACCTGGGTCTGGCCATCGGCCACCCCGAACGCGAACCCGATGCCGACACCGCGCCGGGCTACCTGGTGGTGACCGAGTTCAACCGGTCGATCCAGGGGTTCCTGGTCAGCGGCGTGGAACGGATCGTCAACATCGCGGTGGAGGACATCCATCCGCCACCGGAACTGGGCGCCGAATCCAGCTACCTGACCGCGGTCACCCGGTTCCAGGGGGAGCTGATCCAGGTGATCGACGTGGAAAGCGTCCTGGCCGATATCGCCCAGGTCCGCGGCGAAGCCGTGCTGGACCCGTCGATGGCCCTGCCGGCCGATGCCCCGCCGATGCAGGTACTGGTGGTGGACGACTCGCGCGTCGCCCGCCAGCAGATCCGGAGCGTGCTGGACCAGCTCGGGGTCAGCGCGACCCTGCTGTCGGACGGCAAGCAGGCGCTGGACCATCTGATCCAGATCCATGCCGCCGGCGAGAACCCCGCCGAGCGCTATGCAATGGTGATCTCCGACATCGAGATGCCGGCGATGGACGGCTACACCCTGACGACGGAAATCCGGCGCCACCCCGGCCTGGCCGGCCTGTACGTGCTGCTGCACACATCCCTGTCGGGCGTATTCAACAACGCGATGGTGGAACGCGTGGGCGCCAATGCCTTCGTCGCCAAGTACTCCCCCCACGAACTGGCCGATTTCGTGCTGGATCGGTTGCGCAAGGTCGCCCTGGCCGCGTAACGCGGCCTTCTGCCCGTTGACGGTCTGTCGGCGGGGCGGGTCAACCCGCATTCTCTCTTTTCATGGCGCAGCCGGGCATAGCCCGGCTTTTCGTCGTGGTCTGGACACGATGACCGTCCTGTAGCGCCACGCGTTTCGCGCGTTTCCGGCCCGCGTCCGGGCGCCCGCACCCTCTTCTGGCACGGCCCTTGCAGCCTCCCCCACATCGTCCCGTGGGAGCGCGCCATGCCCAATCTGATTTCCGACTATCTGGGGGTCCATGCCCAGGCCATGCCGTTGCGCGAGCAGCGGATGAAGCTGATCGCCAGCAACCTGAGCAATGCCGACACCCCTGGCTACAAGGCACAGGACCTCGACTTCGACGCCGCCCTGCGCCACGCCCAGGGCCTGGATGCCAACGGACTCATGAAAACCACCAACGAACAGCACTTCGCCATCGGCGGCGGCCTCAACCCCTTCCAGATTGCCAAGGAGGGCGTACAGCCCAGCATCGACGGCAACACCGTCGACCCGGACGCCGAGCGTGCCGCCTACGGCCGCGCCGCGCTGGAATACCGCGCGTCGCTGAGCTTCGTCGAATCCAAGGTGCGCTCCATGCTCACCGCCATCACGGGCCAATAAGCCATGAGCAATCTGCCGATCTTCGACATTGCCGGCTCGGCCCTGCAGGCCCAGTCGGTGCGCATGAGCACCATCGCCTCCAACCTCTCCAACGCCGATACCGTCGCCGGCTCGGCCGATGCCGTCTACAAGCCGCTCGAGCCGATCTTCCAGTCCGTCACCAGCCGGGCCGACCCGAACATCACCACTGTCCAGGTCAAGGAAATCAACCAGAGCGACGCGGCGCCCATCAAGCGCTACGAGCCCGGCCATCCGCTGGCCGATGCCGATGGCTACATCTACCAGCCCGACGTCGATCCGGTGGCGCAGATGGTCAACCTGATCTCCACCTCGCGCAATTACCAGGCCGGCGTGGAGATGCTGACCACCGCCAAGGAACTGGCACTGGCCACCCTGACCATGGGTCGCTGACCCCCACTTTTGCAGGACATACCGTCATGAGCAGCACCAGCGGCGTCGGCCAGAACAGCGACATCTACACCGCGCTGGGCCTGAACGCGCCCAACAGCGACAAAACCAAGAAAAAGGACACGCTCGACCAGGCCGACTTCCTGCGCCTGATGACCGAGCAGCTGCAGCACCAGGATCCGCTCAAGCCGATGGACAACACCCAGATGGTCGCGCAAATGGCGCAGCTGTCGCAGGTGCAGGGCATCAACGACCTCAACACCACGGTCAAGGGCTTCCAGGAAGCCATGTCCAGCGACCAGGTGCTGCGTGGCGCCGCCCTGGTCGGCCACGACGTCCTGGTGCCCTCGCCCAAGTGGCAGCTGGAGGCCGAAGGCGGCACCAGTGGCATGGTCGCCGCCCCGGGCGCCGGCTACGTCACCGTGGACATCACCGATGCCAACGGCGTGAAGGTCAACACCCTGAGCGTGGAAGCCAAGGCCGGCGGCGAAGTCACCTTCGACTGGGACGGCAAGGATGCCAACGGCAACCGCATGCCGGCCGGCAGCTACACCATCGCCGCGTCGCATACCGACAGCGCGGGTGCCAAAACCAAGATCAACACCTACGTCGAAGCCCCGGTGGAGAGCGTCACGGTGGGCTCGGACGGGCTGTACCTGAACCTCAAGGGCCTGGGCACGGCCCCGATCGACTACGTGCTCCGCATCAGCTGAGCCACCTGCTTCCGCATCCAAGGAGAACCTCATGGGCTTCAACATCTCGTTGTCCGGCATCAACGCCGCCAATGCCGACCTGAACGTCACCGCCAACAACATCGCCAACGTCAACACCACCGGCTTCAAGGAATCGCGTGCCGAGTTCGCCGACCTGTTCTCGGCCACCAGCTATGGCCTGTCCAAGAATGCCATCGGCTCGGGCGTGCGCCTGACCAACGTCGCCCAGCAGTTCTCGCAGGGCAACAACGAACAGACCGGGCGCAGCCTGGACATGGCCATCTCCGGTGAGGGCTTCTTCACCATGACCATGAACGGTGCCCGCGTGTACTCGCGCGCCGGCAACTTCCAGACCGACCAGGCCGGCTACGTGGTCAACCCGCAGGGTGCACGCCTCCAGGTGTTCGCCCCCAATGCCGACGGCACCAGCTTCGACGGCGGCCGCCTGACCGACCTGCAGCTGCTCACCACCGACAGCCCGCCCAAGCAGACCAGCGCGGTGGACGTGAGCTTCACCCTGCCGGCCAACGCCAAGCAGCCGACGGTGACCCCGTTCGACCCGGCCGATTCCAACAGCTACAGCCATTCCACCGGCGGCATCACCGTGTACGACTCGCTGGGCGTGAGCCACATCCAGACCTCGTACTTCGTCAAGACCGCCGGCACCAACGCGTGGGAAGTGCACAACTACGTGGACGGCCAGAGCGTCGGCGCACCGGCACCGATGGCCTTCTCCGACGCCGGCGCGCTGACCGTTCCGGCCAACGGCAAGATCCCGCTGACCGCCTTCAGCCCGACCACCGGTGCCGGCACCCTGACCATGACCCTCAACGTCATGGGGTCCACCCAGTACGGCGAGAAGTTCGCGCTGCGCAACACCCAGCAGGACGGCTACGCGGCCGGCAAGCTCAACGAGATCACCGTATCCGAGGAAGGCGTGGTCTACGCCCGCTACTCCAACGGCGACGACAAGGCGCTGGGCCAGGTCGCCCTGACCACCTTCAACAACGCGCAGGGCCTGGAAGCCAAGGGCAACAACCTGTGGGTGGAGACGTTCAACTCCGGCACCGCACGTACCGGCGCTCCGGACACCTCCAACCTCGGCAAGGTCCAGGCCGGTTCGCTGGAAGCCTCCACGGTCGACCTGACCGAGCAGCTGGTGAACATGATCACCGCGCAGCGCAACTTCCAGGCCAACTCGCAGATGGTCTCCACGATGGACCAGATCACCCAGACCATCATCAACATCCGTTGATGAGCCACTGACCGCATCACGGGAACACAACGATGGACAAGGCTCTCTACGTCGCGATGACCGGTGCACGCGCCTCCCTGCAGGCGCAAGGCACGCTGTCGCACAACCTGGCCAATACCGATACCCCCGGTTTCAAGGAAGCGCTCGCCAATACCGAGGCTTTCCCGGTCAAGGGCAACGGCTTCGCCTCGCGCGTGGATGCCCTGCATGTCGACGCCGGCTTCAACCGGCGCATGGGCGCGCAGAACATCACCGGCAACCCGCTGGACCTGTCGCTGCAGTCGGGCAACTGGCTGGCGGTGCAGGCCCCGGCCGGTGGCGGCGAAGCCTATACCCGTGGTGCGGCGCTCTCGATCACCCCCAATGGCCAGCTGGTGACCGCCGGCGGCCATCCGGTGCTGGACGAGAACGGTAACCCGATCGCGATTCCCCCGCACCAGGCGATGGAGATCGGCAACGACGGCACGATCTCGATCATCCCGCTGGGCGAAGGCCCGCAGACGATGGCCAACGTCGGCCGCATCCGCGTGGTGCAGGCCGACGATGCGCGCCTGGAACGCGGGCTGGACGGCCTGATGCGCAACGCCGATCCGCAGCAGCCGTTCGTGCAGGCCCAGGGCAAGTCGCTGGAAAGCGGCCAGCTGGAGGGCAGCAATGTCGATGCCGCCGGTGCGCTGGTGCAGATGATCCAGCTGCAGCGGCAGTACGAAATGCAGGTGAAAGTGATCAAGCACGGCGACGAAAACGCCCGCAGTGCCAACAGCCTGTTGCGCCTGGGCAGCTGATTGCCCGACGTGACGTAAATCCGGCGCGGTTCTGGCACGCGCCATGCATCCGCCTACGCAAGGGCCACGCTTCGTGGCCGCCCGCAACGACACAGGACTTCCCCCATGAACCAGGCATTGTGGATCGCCAAGACCGGACTGGATGCGCAGCAGACGCGCATGTCGGTGGTTTCCAACAACCTCGCCAACACCAACACCACCGGGTTCAAGCAGGACCGCGCCAGCTTCGAGGACCTGTTGTACCAGCAGGTGCGTCAGCCCGGCGGCTCGTCCTCCGCGCAGACCCAGCTGCCCACCGGCCTGCAGATCGGTACCGGTGTGCGCGTGGTGGCCACCTCGAAGAACTTCGAACAGGGCAGCCAGCAGCAGACCGGCCGCGCACTGGACGTGATGGTCAACGGCCGCGGCTTCTTTGAAGTGCAGATGCCCGACGGGTCGTCGGCCTACACCCGCGATGGCTCGTTCCAGCGCAACCAGGATGGCGAACTGGTCACCAACAGCGGCTACCCGGTGCAGCCGGGCATCCAGATTCCCGAAGGCGCGCAGTCGCTCACCATCGGCACCGACGGCACCATCAGCGTGAAGATGGCCGACGACGCCGCCTCGGTGGAAATCGGCGCGCTGACCCTGACCGACTTCGTCAATCCGGCCGGCCTGCAGGCCCGCGGCGAGAACCTGTTCCTGGAAACCACCGCCTCCGGCCCGGCCCAGAACGGCAATCCCGGCCTGAACGGCCTGGGCTCCGTGGTCCAGGGCGCGCTGGAAGGCAGCAACGTCAACGTGGTCGAAGAGCTGGTGTCGATGATCGAAACCCAGCGCGCCTACGAAATGAACGCCAAGGCGATCTCCACCACCGACGCGATGCTCGGTTACCTCAACCAGAACGTCTGATCGGCCGAACCGGAAGCCCTGCCATGTCGCCCCTGCGCCCTACCCTTCGCCTGTTGCTTGCCAGCTCCGTGGTTGCCCTGCTCGGCGGCTGCGTCATCGCTGGCGATGTCCGGCCCTATCCGGCGATGGCGCCGGTCGTGCCGGTCGTGGCACCCAGTGCCGATCCCACCGCCGGGGCGATCTATGCCGCCGGCCCCGGCCTGCAGCTGTACTCGGACCGGCGCGCGCGGGATGTCGGCGACCTGCTGACCATCACCCTGACCGAAAGCACCACCGCGCAGACCACCGCCAACACCAGCACCGGCAAGGAATCCGAACTGAGCATCGGCACGCCCACGCTGTTCGGCGCACCGGTCACGCTCGGCGGCAAGGACATCCTGAGCGCCAGCGCCAGCGGCTCGCGTGATTTCACCGGCAAGGGCACCAGCGCGCAGAGCAACCGGCTGCAGGGCAGCGTGACCGTCACGGTGATGCAGCGCCTGCCCAACGGCAACCTGGTCGTGCAGGGCGCCAAGAACCTGCGTCTGAACCAGGGCGATGAACTGGTCCAGGTGCAGGGCATCGTGCGCGCGGCGGACATCTTCCCGGACAACACCATTCCCTCCAGCCGCGTTGCCGATGCCCGCATCGTCTACGGCGGCCGCGGCCCGGTCGCCCAATCCAATGCGATGGGCTGGCTGAGCCGTTTCTTCAACTCGGCGTTGTCGCCGTACTGAGCCCGACATGAAGCCTGCCTCCCCCTCCCTGCCCGCTCTCGCCGCCCGCGCCACGCTGGTGCTTCTGGCCCTGTTCGCCGTGGTCGCCCCGGCTGCCGCCGAACGCATCAAGGACCTGGCCCAGGTCGGCGGCGTGCGCGGCAACGCGCTGGTCGGCTACGGCCTGGTGGTTGGCCTGGACGGCAGCGGCGACCGCACCAGCCAGGCCCCCTTCACTGTGCAGAGCCTGAAGAACCTGCTCGGCGAACTGGGCGTCAATGTCCCCGCCAACGTCAATCCGCAGTTGAAGAACGTGGCCGCCGTGGCGATCCACGCCGAGCTGCCGCCCTTCGCCAAGCCCGGCCAGCCGATCGACATCACCGTGTCCTCGATCGGCAACGCAGTGTCGCTGCGCGGCGGCTCGCTGCTGATGGCCCCGCTGCGCGGCGCCGATGGGCAGGTCTATGCGATCGCCCAGGGCAACCTGGTGGTGGGCGGCTTCGGCGCCCAGGGCAAGGACGGCTCGCGCGTGTCGGTCAACGTGCCCAGCGTCGGCCGCATTCCCAACGGTGCAACCGTTGAGCGGGCGCTGCCGGACGTGTTCAGCGCAGGCGGCGACATCACCTTGAACCTGCACAAGAACGATTTCACCACCGTCTCGCGCATGGTGGCGGCGTTGAACAACGCCTTCGGCGATGGCGCCGCGCGCGCCATCGATGGCGTCACCGTGGCCGTGCAGTCGCCCAGCGACCCGGGCGCGCGCATCGGCCTGCTGGCCCGCATCGAAAATCTGGAACTCACCCCGGGCAGCGCGCCGGCCAAGGTGGTGGTCAACTCGCGCACCGGCACCGTGGTGATCGGCGCCCAGGTGCGCGTGGGCGCAGCGGCCATTTCGCATGGCTCGCTCACGGTGACCATCAACGAGAACACCAACGTCAGCCAGCCCAATGCCTTCGCCGGTGGGCAGACCGTGGCCACCCCGCAATCCACCATCACCGCCACCAACGATGGCAGCCGCATGTTCAAGTTCACCGGCGGCACCACGCTCGATGAGATCGTGCATGCGGTGAACGCGGTGGGTGCCGCTCCCGGCGATCTGATCGCCATCCTGGAAGCCCTCAAGCAGGCCGGCGCGCTGAGCGCCGAACTCGAGGTGATCTGACATGCGCATCACGCCCGCACTGGAACTCAACCCCGCCCAGGCCAACAGCCCGGCCAAGGTCGACAAGGTCGCCCGCCAGCTGGAAGGCCAGTTCGCGCAGATGCTGGTCAAGAGCATGCGCGATGCCAGCTTCGGCGATTCGCTGTTCCCGGCCGAAAACACCATGTTCCGCGAGATGTACGACCAGAAAATCGCCGAGGCGATGACCCGCGGGCGCGGCCTGGGCCTGTCGGCGATGATCACCCGCCAGCTCGGCGGCGCCGAGGGTGAGTCGGCCAAGCCGGTGGATACGGCGTTGAACCCTGCTGCGGCCCTGCGCGCCTACCGCCTCAATGCACCGGCGGCCGCACCGATGGTGCTGCCCGCCGACGCAGCGCCGGCCGGCGCACCGGATGAAGCGGACCTGCTGCAACAGCTCGGCGGCGCCGCGCCGTCGGCCGTGCTGCAGCCGATGGAACGCGCCCTGGACCTGATCGCCGGGCGCGAAACCAGCCAGATGCACGAGGCCATCGGCCGCAGCGATCCCTACGGCACGCCGGCACCGGCGGCCGACCCGTCCAGCGCCAACTGGGCGATGGCCGACGACCGCTGGCGCGATGTGGGCAGCGATGCCCCGCGTGCGGCCGGCGCCGTGGATACCCTGGCCGGCAGCACGGCCGCTGCACAGCTGGGCCCGCATACGCCGGAAGGCTTCGTCGCCAGCATCTGGGGTCATGCCCAGCAGGCCGCGCGCGAACTCGGCGTGGATGCCAAGGCACTGGTCGCCCAGGCGGCGCTGGAAACCGGCTGGGGCCGCAAGCTCATTCCGCGCAACAACGGCGGCAGCTCGCACAACCTGTTCGGGATCAAGGCCAACGGCTGGAGCGGCGAGCGCGCCACCACCGGCACCCATGAGTATGTGGACGGCGTGCGCCGCAACGAAACCGCCAGCTTCCGCGCCTATGCCTCGGTGGGCGAGAGCTTCGCCGACTACGTGAAACTGCTCAAGAACAGCCCGCGCTACCAGAACGCCCTGCAGGCCGGCGCCGATGTGCGCGGCTTTGCGCAGGGCCTGCAAAAGGCCGGTTACGCCACCGACCCAAGCTACGCGGCCAAGATCGCCGCGATTGCCGGCGGCCCGACCATCGAGCGCGCCGTCGCTGCGGTGGGCGATGCCAGCCTGCGGCTGGGCCGCACCTTTGCCAGCACCACCAGCCCGACCGGGCTGGGTGTCATCCGTCGTTGAGGTAATCCATGTCCAGCGTACTCTCCACCGGCACCAGCGCCCTGCTCGCCTTCCAGCGGGCCCTGGCGACCACCAGCCACAACGTCGCCAACATCAATACGCCTGGTTACAGCCGGCAGAAGGTGGACTTCGCCACCGCCAACCCGCAGAACTACGGGTACGGCGACGTCGGCAACGGCACCCGCATCACCGACATCCGCCGGGTGGCCGATCAGCTGGCGATCTCGCGGCTGCTCGACAGCAGCGGCGAGCTGGCGCGGTTGAAGCAGCTCTCCACGATGGCCGACCGGGTGGACACCATGTTCTCCGATACCGCAACCAACGTCGCCGGTGTGTGGTCCAACTTCTTCGATTCGGTCAGCGGCCTGTCGTCCAATGCCTCCGGCACCGCCGACCGGCAGAACGTGCTCGACAGTGCCGGCACACTGGCCAACCGCTTCAAGCAGCTCAATGAAAGCCTCAACGCGCTCAACGGCGAGGTCAACAACGGCCTGATCGCCGGTGCGTCGGAGGTCAACCGCCTCGCGGCGGAAATCGCGCAGATCAACGGGGTGATCGGCAGCAATGCCAACGCCGCCGCGCCCGACCTGCTCGACCGCCGCGACCAGCTGATCGCCAACCTGGTCGGCTACACCGGCGGCACCGCGATCCTGCAGGACGGCGGGATCATGAATGTCTACACCGCCGGTGGCCAGGCGCTGGTAGTGGGCACGACCGCCTCGAAGGTCACCACCGTCACCGATCCCTACCAGCCCGAGCGGCTGCAGCTGGCGCTGGAAACCCAGGGCCAGAAGATCACGCTCGACCCGAAGTCGCTCGGCGGCCAGATCGGCGGCCTGCTGGAATTCCGCGAGACCGTCCTGACCCCGACCCAGGCCGAGCTTGGCCGCCTCGCGGTCGGCCTGGCCAGTACGTTCAATGAGACCCACCACCAGGGCGTGGACCAGTACGGCCAGATGGGGGCGGACTTCTTCAACTTCTCCAGCCCGCGCATCACCGGCAACACCCACAACACCGGTACGGCCACCTTCAGCACCGCCTACGGCGACCTGTCCAAGCTGGACGGGCAGAACATCGTGCTCAAGTTCGACGGCACCCAGTGGCAGGCCACCCGCGCCGACACCGGCGCCAACGTGCCGCTCACCGGTACCGGCTCGGCCACCGATCCGCTGGTGATCAATGGCGTGGAACTGGTCATGGGCGGCACCCCGGCCACCAACGACCGCTTCCTGCTGCAGCCCACCGCGGGCGTGGCCGGCAGCCTGTCGGTGGCGATCACCGATACCTCGCGCATCGCTGCCGCCGCGCCGATCAAGGGCAATGCCGGCCTGACCAACACCGGCACCGGCAAGCTCACCGGCGTCAAGGTCACCGACTACACCAACGCCAACCTGCGCACCCCGGCGGCGATCGCGTTCACCAGTGCCACCCAGTACACCATCGACGGCAATGGTCCGTTCACCTACACCGCCGGGCAGACCATCTCCGCCAACGGCTGGAGTTTCGTGCTCGACGGCGCGCCGAAGCCGGGCGACAGCTTCTCCATCGGCCCGACGCCGGCGGGGTCCAGCGACAACACCAATGCCCTGCTGCTGGCCAAGGTCGAAGAAGCCAAGGCATTCAACAGCGGCACCGTGACGCTCAACGGCGCCCTGGGCGGGCTGACCACCCAGGTCGGCTCGGCCGCGCGTGCGGCGGACTACTCCCTGCAGGCCCAGCAGGTCATCACCGACCAGGCGCAGGCCAACCGCGACGCCACGTCCGGGGTCAACCTGGACGAGGAAGCGGCCGACATGCTCCGCCTGCAGCAGGCCTACCAGGCCGCCTCGCAGCTGATTTCCACCGCCGATTCCATGTTCCAGACCATCCTGGGGGCCGTTTCCCGATGAACAACCGCATTTCCACCGGGATGATGTTCAACCAGTCGGTCTCGATGATGCTGGCCAAGCAGGCCAAGATGAACCATCTGGAGCAGCAGCTGGCCACGGGCAAGCGGCTGGTGAGCGCCAAGGACGATCCGGTCGCCGCCGGCACCGCCGTGGGTCTGGACCGTGCCGTGGCCGAGCTGGACCGCTTCGAGCGAAACGGCGACGTGGTGCAGAACCGCCTGGGCCTGCAGGAGAACGCGCTGGCGCAGGCCGGCGAGATGATGGCGCACATCACCGAACTGACCATCCAGGCCAACAACCCGGCCCTTTCCGCGGCCGACCTGAAGTCGATCGGCTCCGAGCTGCAGTCGGTCAAGGACGGGCTGCTGGCACTGGCCAACAGCACCGACGGCAACGGCCGGTACCTGTTCGGCGGCACCGATGATGCCGACGCGCCGTTCAAGCTGACCAACGGGGTGGTGACCTACAACGGTGACCAGACCCAGCGCCAGGTGGAGGTCGCCCCGGATACGTTCGTCAAGGACGCCCTGCCCGGCAGCGAGATCTTCCTGCGCATCCTGACCGGCGACGGCACGCTGGACGGCAGTGCCGCCACCGGCAACACCGGCACCGGCGTGCTGACCACCTTCGGCCGCAACGCCGCGTCCGGCGACTGGAACGGCAGCAGCTACACCGTGCGCTTCACCGCGCCGGACACCTACGAAGTGGTGGACGCCAGCAACGCGGTGGTCAAGACCGGCACCTTCAAGGCCGGTGAGGACATCAGCTTTGCCGGCGTGTCGATGCGCATCGAGGGTGAACCGGCCGCCGGGGACAGCTTCGGCGTGGGCGCCGCGCAGCCGCGCGACATCTTCGCCACCCTGACCGGCATGATCGACACGCTGGAGAACGCCGCCAACGACCCCACCTCGGTGGCCCGGCAGCAGAACATCCTGCAGGCCGGCATCCGCGATGTGGCCCGCGCCTCGGAGAAATTCATCGATGCGCGCGCGATGGGCGGTTCGCAGCTCAAGGCCATCGACGATGCCGGCGCACTGCGCGAATCCAACACCGTCACCCTGAAAACCACGCTGTCGGCGATGCGCGACTTGGACTACGCCGAGGCGATCGGCCAGTACAAGCTCGAGCAGATTTCACTGCAGGCTGCCCAGACCATTTTCACCCAGATGCAGCAGATGTCGCTCTTCAACGCCATCCGCTGACGCCTGCACGCGCCGCCGGGCCATCGCGCCCGGCCACGTAGAACGCAGCGTTTCCAGGGGTTTTCAAGCCACCTGGACAACGCCGCCCACCGACCATCACCTCAACGAGGTGATGTTTTTGGCGTTTTTCCGCTCAAGCCACCGGCCTGTGCGCCGTTATCTCTCCTGCAACAGTCGTACCGCAGCGCGGTGCGGGCTCTGCGTCATCTCCGGGTGCACGCCGCGACCGGAAATTGCCCACAGGAAAAGATAAATGGCACAAGTAATCAATACCAATGCGATGTCGCTGAACGCGCAGCGCAACCTGTCCACCAGCGGTTCCAGCCTGGCCACCACGATCCAGCGCCTGTCCTCGGGCCTGCGCATCAACAGCGCCAAGGACGACGCCGCCGGTCTGGCGATCTCCGAGCGCTTCAGCACCCAGATCCGCGGCCTGGACGTTGCTGTCCGCAACGCCAACGACGGCATCTCGCTGGCCCAGACCGCCGAAGGCGCGATGGTCGAAATCGGCAACAACCTGCAGCGTATCCGTGAACTGTCGGTCCAGTCGGCCAACGCCACCAACTCCGACAGCGACCGTGAAGCGCTGAACGGCGAAGTGAAGCAGCTGGTGTCGGAAATCGACCGCGTCTCCCGCCAGACCAACTTCAACGGCACCAAGCTGCTGGACGGCACCTTCTCCGGCGCACTGTTCCAGGTTGGCGCCGATTCGGGCCAGACCATCGGCATCAATAGCATCGTCAACGCGGGTACCGCCACCCTGGGCAACGGCAAGTACGCCGCTACGCAGAAGACCGATGCGGCGATCTACGGCGCTGCCGCTGCCGCTGACGGCAAGGTCACCGGCCTGAAGGTCAACGGCCTGGACATCGGCGATGTGACGTTCAAGGCCGGCGACAAGGCCATCGACGTGGCCAAGAAGACGGTCAACGCGATCAATGAAAAGATGGACCAGACCGGCGTGTACGCCGAGCTGGACAAGGCCGGCGTGATGACGCTGACCTCGTTGAAGTCGGACAAGGCCTTCGAATTCACCGCCGGTGCCACCACCGATACCGGTCTGACCGTGGCCTTCACCGGCATCTCGGCCACCAAGGTCGAGGCCGCCGTGAGCGACACCGTCAGCGGCGTGAACATCTCCACCGTGGCGGGCGGCCAGCGCGCCCTGTCGGTGATTGACGATGCACTGAAGGCGGTCAACTCCTCGCGTGCCGACATGGGTGCGATCCAGAACCGCTTCACCTCCACCATCGCCAACCTCAACGCCACCTCCGAAAACCTGTCGTCCTCGCGCAGCCGTATCCGCGATACCGACTACGCCAAGGAAACCGCTGAACTGACCCGCACGCAGATCCTGCAGCAGGCCGGTACCGCGATGCTGGCCCAGGCCAACCAGTCGCCGTCCAGCGTGATGAGCCTGCTGCAGGGCTGATCCCCGCCTGCAACCGCCTCACGAAAAACCCCGCTCCGGCGGGGTTTTTCGTTGTGGCCCGGCTCTGCACCCCCGCCAACGGCCGCGCGGACGGGCGATCAACCGAAAAAAACACCGGCGACCGCTAAAGGTTCCCAGCGGGGTGTCGTTAATGATTTCAACCAGGGCACAACGCCCACAAGGCCTCTCCCCCGGGGCCCCCCTCGATACCCGAACGAACTTCCAGGAGCACGGAAATGGCACAAGTCATCAACACCAATGTGATGTCGCTCAACGCTCAGCGCAACCTGAACACCAGCGGCTCCAGCCTGGCCACCACGATCCAGCGCCTGTCCTCGGGCCTGCGCATCAACAGCGCCAAGGACGACGCTGCCGGCCTGGCCATTTCCGAGCGTTTCGGCACCCAGATCCGCGGCCTGGACGTCGCCGTCCGCAACGCCAACGACGGCATCTCGCTGGCCCAGACCGCCGAAGGCGCGATGGTCGAAATCGGCAACAACCTGCAGCGTATCCGCGAGCTGTCGGTGCAGTCGTCCAACGCCACCAACTCCGACAGCGATCGTGAAGCGCTGAACGCCGAAGTGAAGCAGCTGGTCTCGGAAATCGACCGCGTCTCCCGCCAGACCAACTTCAACGGCACCAAGCTGCTGGACGGCACCTTCTCCGGCGCACTGTTCCAGGTCGGCGCCGACTCGGGCCAGACCATCGGCATCAACAGCATCGTCGACGCCAGCGCCAGCGCACTGGGCGGCGCCAAGTTCGACAAGGGCTCCTTCAGCCTGGCCGCCGGCACCGTCAACAGCGACGTCAAGATCAGCGGCATGAAGGTGACCGGCGCCGACGGCAAGGCCTATACGCTGTCGGACATCAACGTCAAGGCCGGTGCCGACATGGCCGCCACGGCCAAGGCCACCAACGCCGCCATCGCCGCTGCGATCAACGACAAGATGGACCAGACCGGCGTGTACGCTGAAGTCGCTACCGGCGGCGCCATCAACCTGACCTCGGTGCAGAACAGCGTCAACGACAAGGGCGTGTTCAACGCGATCAACGTCGCCTTCGGCACCCTGGACGCGGGTACCGCGGTCGCCCTGCCCGCCGCCGCCTACACCCAGACCGATGCGACTGGCCAGGCAGCACTGAAGAACAACTTCGCCGCCGACCTGGACATCTCCAAGGTCGCCGGTGCACAGCAGGCCCTCTCGATCGTCGACAAGGCGCTGAAGGCGGTCAACTCCTCGCGTGCCGACATGGGTGCGATCCAGAACCGCTTCACCTCGACCATCGCCAACCTCAACACCACCTCGGAAAACCTGTCGGCCTCGCGCAGCCGTATCCGCGATACCGACTACGCCAAGGAAACCGCCGAGCTGACCCGCACGCAGATCCTGCAGCAGGCCGGCACCGCGATGCTGGCCCAGGCCAACCAGTCGCCGTCCAGCGTCATGAGCCTGCTGCAGGGCTGATCCCCGCCTGCAACCGTCTCACGAAAAACCCCGCTCCGGCGGGGTTTTCTGGTTTTCCGGGACGTTGAACCGCCGCCGCCGGCAGGGAGTGCCGCATGACCGCCAGGCGCAGGAAAACAAAGCCGAAAACCGCATTTTTTCGGTCAAATCCACTAAAGGTTGTTGACATTGTGTCGTTATTGATTTCAGCCACGGCATGACTGCATTCCCTGGCCCCTCCCACGGGAGGAAACACCTCGACAACCCGGCGACATCATCGCCACCAGGAGCAAGAAAATGGCACAAGTCATCAATACCAATGTGATGTCGCTGAACGCCCAGCGCAACCTGTCGACCAGCGGCTCCAGCCTGGCGACCACCATCCAGCGCCTGTCCTCGGGCCTGCGCATCAACAGCGCCAAGGACGACGCCGCCGGCCTGGCGATCTCCGAGCGTTTCAGCACCCAGATCCGCGGCCTGGACGTTGCCGTGCGCAACGCCAACGACGGCATCTCGCTGGCGCAGACCGCCGAAGGCGCGATGGTCGAAATCGGCAACAACCTGCAGCGTATCCGCGAGCTGTCGGTGCAGTCGTCCAACGCCACCAACTCCGACAGCGACCGTGAAGCGCTGAACGCCGAAGTCAAGCAGCTGGTCTCGGAAATCGACCGCGTGTCGCGCCAGACCAACTTCAACGGCACCAAGCTGCTGGACGGCACCTTCTCCGGTGCGCTGTTCCAGGTCGGCGCCGATTCGGGCCAGACCATCGGCATCAACAGCATCGTCAACGCCAGCAGCTCGGCGCTGGGCGGTTCGCAGTTCGACAAGAACTCGCTGACCGTGGACGCCGCCGCCGTGACCGCAGGCCAGGGCATGAAGATCACCGGCATGAAGGTGACCGGCTCGGATGGCAAGACCATCGATCTGGACACCATCAACGTCAAGGCGACCGGCACCACCGCGGCCGAGATCCAGGGCGCGACGGCAAAGGCTGTGGCTGCCGCCATCAACGAGAAGATGGACCAGTCCGGCGTGTACGCTGAAGTCGACAAGACCGACGCCACCAAGATCAACCTGACCGCGATCAAGGACAGCACCGACGCGACCGGCGCCTTCAAGGCGTTCAACGTGACCGGCGGCACCTGGTCCGACACCGCCGCGACCCCGGTGGCCAAGACCACGCCGGGCTTCACCGCGTCCCCGGCCGCCCCGGCCACCAAGACCTACGCCTCCGGCCTGGACATCTCCAAGGTCGCCGGCGCCCAGCAGGCCATCGACGTGGTCGACAAGGCGCTGAAGGCGGTCAACTCCTCGCGTGCCGACATGGGTGCGATCCAGAACCGCTTCACCTCCACCATCGCCAACCTCAACACCACCTCGGAAAACCTGTCGGCCTCGCGCAGCCGTATCCGCGACACCGACTACGCCAAGGAAACCGCTGAGCTGACCCGCACGCAGATCCTGCAGCAGGCCGGTACCGCGATGCTGGCCCAGGCCAACCAGTCGCCGTCCAGCGTCATGAGCCTGCTGCAGGGCTGATCCCCGCCTGCAACCGCCTCACGAAAAACCCCGCTCCGGCGGGGTTTTTTCGTTGGACTGGCACGGCACTTGCAGTCTGCTCTGCATCAACATGCCCGGCGCCTGGCGGCCGGGCTCAAGCCTCCCCGTTCCGGGCCGATATCACCTGCAGGAAGCGCAGGCGGTCTCCGCGCCCACATTGACTACAGGATTGCAGACATGGCTATTGGTTCGATTGGTACTGGCCTCGACATCCCCGCCTTCGTGGCCCAGCTGGTGGCCAAGGAGCGCGAGCCGCAGGACAACCAGATCAACGCAGCCGGCCAGGCCGCCAACGCCAAATTGTCGGCGCTGGCGACCCTCAAGGGCGGGCTGACCAATCTGCAGACCGCGCTGACCAACCTGATCAAGAGCGCCGACAAACCGGCCTACAAGACCAGCACCGTCACCGACTCCAACTTCACCGCCGTGATGGACACCACCGAAGGGGCGCCCTCGCCCACCGCGGGCGTCCACCAGGTGGAGGTCAAATCGCTGGCGCAGGGCCAGAAGCTCAGTTCCGGCGCGTTCGAGAAGGACGTGGTGGTGGGCAGTGGCAAGATGACCATTGCCTACGGCGACAAGACCCTGGAAATCGACATCGCCGAGGACAGCAAGCTGTCCGACATCGCCAAGGCGATCAACAAGGCCGCCGGTGGCAAGGTGGTGACCGCCAGCGTCATCACCGCCGACGACGGCCAGCATCTGACGCTCAGTGCCGTGGACAGCGGCCTGAAGGGCGCACTGAAGATCAGCACCTCCGGCGGCAACGGCGGCCTGTCCGGGCTGACCTACGACGGTACCGCCGCCTCGGGCATGAGCCAGACCGTGGACCCCAAGGACGCGGTGGTGGTGGTGGACGGCTTCACCCGCACCTCCAGCTCCAACACCATCAGCGATATCGTACCGGGCATCAACCTGACCCTGACCAAGGCCGGGACCAAGCCGGGCGAAACCCAGACGCTGACCGTCACCCGCGACAACACCTCGCTCAAGACCGACATGCAGGCCTTCGTGGCCGCCTACAACGCCATCAATTCGGCGTTGAAGTCGTCCAGCGCCTACAACGCCGAAACCAAGACCGCTTCGGCCCTGACCGGCGATGCGATGGTGCGCGGCCTGCAGCAGCAGCTGCGCAGCCAGTTCAGCAGCAACATCAACGGCCTGAAGGCGATGGGCGTGACCCTGGCTGCGGACGGCAGCCTGAGCCTGGACAGCAGCAAGATGGAAACGGCGATCGGCAAGGACCCCGATTCGGTCGCCGACCTGTTCGGCAAGCAGGGCATCATCGGCGCCTCGATGGACGCCCTGCTGAAGAGCAACCTGGACAAGGAAACGGGCACCATCACCCAGCGCACCAACACCTTGAACAAGCAGATCAAGGACCTGGAAAAGCGCCTGGATGCGTTGGACGCGCGCATGGTGCAGGTGTCCACGCGCTACACCAAGCAGTTCACCGCGATGGAAACACTGGTCACCCAGATGCAGACCACCAGCGACAACCTGAGCCAGCAGCTGGCCAAGAAGAACAGCTGAGTGCGGCCACGCCGCAGCGCTCAAGTTTCAGCGCTGCAGCGCCGATATTCATGGCATCACCCGCTGCTCGACCCGAGCGGCGGGCTCGCCGGGCAAAGCCCGGCGCTACCGAGGGCCGCCCACCACAGT
This sequence comes from Stenotrophomonas sp. GZD-301, assembly GCF_049310345.1. Taxonomy (NCBI): domain Bacteria; kingdom Pseudomonadati; phylum Pseudomonadota; class Gammaproteobacteria; order Lysobacterales; family Lysobacteraceae; genus Stenotrophomonas; species Stenotrophomonas sp. GZD-301. The sequence goes on from NZ_JBMOWY010000050.1 coordinate 65,871, forward strand.
GGCCCCAGGAACAGAGGAGACACTTCGAATGTACGGTTCCAGCCGTCAGTATGCAGAGCAGTACCGCAAAGTCGGCGTATCCACCGCCGTGACCGACGCCGATCCGCACAAACTGGTGGCCCTGCTGCTGTCCGGTGCCTGCGAGCGCATCCGCCTGGCCGAAGCCTGCCTCGAGCGCAACGACCAGGCCCGCAAGGGCAAGGCGATCGGCGAAGCATGCGCCATCGTCGGCCACCTCAACGGCTCGCTGGACCATGAAGCCGGTGGCGAGATCGCCGGCAACCTCTCGGCCCTGTACGACTACGTCATGCAGCGCCTGACCGAAGCCAATCTGCACAACGACGCCAGCGCGCTGCAGGAAGCCCTGCAACTGCTCACCGAGATCGATGCGGCCTGGAATGCCATCCCGCACGACCAGCGCCAGCCCGCCGCGGCGGGTGCCTGATGGACGACACCGGCCCGGTCGACGTGCTCCGCCCGCTGCATGAGGCGCTGGCGCGCCTGGCAGCGGCCGTGGAAGGCGACGACCACGACCTCACCCAGCAGCTGATGGACCGTTACGACGCGGACGTGCGCAGCCACCTGGCCGAGCACGATGCGCGCATCGAGGCGGCCGACCTGCACGGGCTGATCGCCCGCCAGCAGCAGCTCACCCTGCGCATGGCGGCACGCCGCGACGAAGCGGCCCGGCACCTCAACGCCGACCGCCGCGCCGTTCGCGCGTCCCTCGCCTACCTTCGGGCAGAATCCCTGACATGACCGACCTGCGCGCCAGCGACATCCATCACCCGGCCGAAAGCGAGCTGTTCGATGAGACGCTGAGCTGCGAGGTCGCGCTGCCCGCCGAGTTCCGCCTGGGCTCGGCGGTGATCCGTCCCGGCAGCGCCGAGACGCTGCTGCGCAGCGTGGCGCTGGTGGAAGACGCGCGCGGCGATGACGGCCATGACGAACGCGGCGAAGCCACCCTGCAGCTGCAGCGGCTGGAGGCCAAGCTCGACCTGACGATGGTGCTGCTCGGCCGGCTGGTCCGCCAGCAGACCCAGGACCTGCCGCTGCGCCCCCTGCGCTGGTCGCGGCGCGGCATCCGCCTGGAGCTGGGCGTGCGCAGCGGTGCCAACCCCGGCGCGCTCGGGGTGATCCGCCTGCAGCCCTGCGACTGGTTGCCCGACCATATCGATCTCCCGGTGGCCGCACTCGCCGAGGCGGCCAACGGCTCGGGCGCCTACTTTCTGTGGCTGCGCTTCGAAGGGCTGAGCGATGGCCTGGAGATGGCGCTGGAGCGCCATCTGTTCCGCCTGCATCGCCGCCAGATCGCCGAAGCACGGCGTCTGCGCTGACCATACGGTCCCGACCGTTACCGATGGACCTTGGCGGTTTCACGCCACTCCGTTAAGGTGGCGCATTCCCCGCTTCCCTGCCTGCCTGTGCGCGTTCTCATCGTCGACGATCACACCCTGGTCCGCGCCGGCCTCGGCCGCCTGCTGCAGGGCTTTGCCGGCGTGGAGGTGGTGGCCGATGCCAGCAATGCCGAGCAGGCCCTGCAGATGGCCGTCCAGCATTCACCGGACGTGGTGCTGATGGACCTGTCCCTGCCCGGCCGTACCGGCCTGGAGGCGCTCAGCGACATCCTGCTGCGCGCGCCCGGCTCGCGGGTGGTGATGATGACCATGCATGACGACGCCGTGCACGTGCGCGATGCGCTCGATCGCGGTGCGGTCGGGTTTGTGGTCAAGGATGCCGCCCCGCAGGAGCTGGAACTGGCGCTGCGCGCGGCACACGCCGGCCAGGTGTTCCTCAGCCCGCAGATCTCGGCCAAGATGCTTGCGCCGATGCTCGGCCGTGAAAAGCCGGTCGGCATTGCGGCGCTGTCGCCACGCCAGCGAGAGATCCTGCGCCAGATCGGCAAGGGCGAAAGCAACAAGGAAATCGCCGCCGACCTCGGCATCAGCGTCAAGACCGTGGAAACCCACCGCGCCCGCATGATGGAGTCGCTGGGCTGCCGCCGCGCCAACGATCTGCTGCTGCTGGCCGCCCGTCACCAGCACGAACTGGAGTAAGCCGGCGACGGCTCTCCGACGCCTGGCACCCCGCCAGGGCGAACGCGTCGGTTTATTGCTCCGCAGGCAGCCCCCCGCGTCCCGCCAATACAGGCAGAACGGCACGGACAGCGTCAAAGAACCCGACACCTGTCAGGAAAATCCCTACACGCTGTCGGGAGTTTGACGACCCCACTCAGGAACCCCCTGATTCCGGTGATGCGGGAACAGAAGCAAGATGTGTTCCAGATCGCGCCGGGGAGTCGGCGCCGACGGGGAACGGACGTGAAAGCAACTCTTTCGACCCAGATGGGTCAGCAGCTACACCTCACACCACAACTGCTGCAGTCGATCCGGCTGCTGCAGCTCAATGGCATGCAGCTGGAACAGGAAATCCAGCGTGCGCTGGAGACCAACCCGCTGCTGGAACTGGACGAGGCCGCAGAAGAGCGCGCCGATGCCACCGAGACCGCGGCAGCCACCCAGGACGTGGCCGCGTTCGACGAACTGCCGGAAAGCTCGATGTGGGACGTGGCCGGCAGCAGCTGGCAGGACGGCGACGACGACCGCATGCAGCGCGTGGCCGCCGGCGAATCCAGCGACCCGCAGCTGCGCGCCCTGCAGCGTCTGTCGCTGGAGCTGGCGCCGCGCGAACTGGCCGTGGCCGCCTTCTGGCTGGAACACTGCGACGACGCCGGCTACCTGGACGCCCCGCTCGCACAGCTGCAGCTGCTGGCCAGCGCGCTGTGCGACGTGGACGCCGAGGGCGTCGAAGCGGTCCGTCAGTACATCCTGCACGGCGACCCGGTCGGCCTGGCCGCACAGGACCTGCACGAGTGCCTGTGCGTGCAGCTGCGCGCCCTGCCCGGCCGCGTCCCAGCCCGGCACCTGGCGCTGCGCGTGCTCGATGAGGGCCTGGTCACCCTGGCGAGCCACGACTACGCCGCGCTGGCCCGCGAACTGGACGCGGAGATCGCCGATATCCATGAAGCGGTGCGCCTGATCCTCTCGCTGCAGCCGCGCCCGGGCGAAAGCCTGCTGCCGGACAGCAATGGCGTGGTCATCCCCGACGTCATCGCCTGGCACGCCGACGGGCAGTGGCGCGTGGCGCTCAACCCGGCCACCAGCCGCCGCCTGAGCATCAACCCCCAGTACGAACAGGCCCTTGGCGAGGCCGGCGACGCCGCCCAGCCGCTGCGCGACATGCTGCAGGAAGCCCGTTGGCTGACCCGTGGCCTGTCCATGCGCTACGACACCCTGCTGCGCACCGCGCGGGTGATCATCGAGCGCCAGGCCGGCTTCCTGACCCGCGGCGAAGAGGCGATGGCGCCGCTGACCCTGAAGGAAGTGGCCGACGCGATCGGCATGCACGAATCCACGGTGTCGCGCATCACCACCGGCAAGTACCTGCAGACCCCGCGCGGGACGCTGGAGCTGAAGCACTTCTTCGCGGTGCGCCTGGAAGGCGCCAGCGTCTCCGGGCAGGCCGTAAAGGCGATGGTCCGCCGCCTGATCGATGCCGAGCCGGCCGGCCGGCCGCTCGCCGACGAGGCCATTGCCGGCCTGCTGTCGCGTCAGGGCGTGAACATCGCCCGCCGTACCGTTGCAAAATACCGCGAACAACTGGACATCGCCCCGGCGCGTGAACGCCGCCGGGCCAATGCCAGGGCCCCGCAACTGGCCCGCGTGGGCTGAAGGAATGAACGACATGAACAAGCTCACCGTCCTGCTGGTCGACGACCACGAGGGCTTCATCAACGCCGCCATGCGCCACTTCCGCAAGGTGGACTGGCTCGACGTGATCGGCAGCGCCTGCAACGGTCTGGAAGCCATCGAGCGTTCCGAGTCGTTGCGCCCGAAGGTGGTGCTGATGGACCTGGCCATGCCCGAGATGGGCGGCCTGCAGGCCACCCGTCTGATCAAGTCGCAGGACGACGCACCGTACATCGTTATCGCCAGTCACTTCGATGACGCCGAACACCGTGAACACGCGCTGCGCGCCGGCGCCGACAACTTCGTCAGCAAGCTGTCCTACATCCAGGAAGTCATGCCGATCCTGGAAGGCCTGAAGGGGAATGGATCATGAGTGAGTCGCGCATCCTGGTACTGGACAACGACGCCGTCCGCGCCGAACGCACCGTCGCCCTGCTGGAGTTCATGGACTTCAACCCGCGCTGGGTCGCCGACGCGACTGACATCGACACCGTCCGCCACCGCCAGAACGACTGGATGGCGGTGATCATCGGTGCGCTGGACCCGAACGAGCGCAGCGACGCCCTGTTCGCCTGGCTGGGGCAGAGCTCGCTGCCGCCGCCGGTGATGCTGATCGATGGCGATACCACCGCCTTCGCCCACCAGCATGGCCTGCACGAAGCCAATGTGTGGCCGCTGGAAGCGCCGCTGCGCCACGCGCAGATGGAAGGCCTGCTGCGCCGCGCCAGCCTCAAGCGCCTGGATGCCGAGCACCAGGCCGGCGCCGTGCAGGAACAGGGCCCGACCGGCGACGGCGCGGCCGTCAGCGCCCTGCGCCAGATGATCGAGCAGGTCGCCGCGTTCGACACCACCGTGCTGGTGCTGGGTGAATCGGGCACCGGCAAGGAAGTGGTGTCGCGCTCGATCCACCAGCGCTCGCCGCGCCGCGACGGACCGTTCGTGGCGATCAACTGCGGCGCGATCCCGGCCGACCTGCTTGAAAGCGAGTTGTTCGGTCACGAAAAAGGCGCCTTCACCGGTGCGCTGAGCGCACGCAAGGGCCGGTTCGAAATGGCCGAGGGCGGCACCCTGCTGCTCGATGAAATCGGCGACATGAGCCTGCCGATGCAGGTCAAGCTGCTGCGCGTGCTGCAGGAGCGCAGTTTCGAGCGCGTCGGCGGCAACCAGACCATCCGCTGCAACGTGCGGGTGATCGCCGCCACGCATCGCGACCTGGAGTCGCGCATCGCCGACGGCAAGTTCCGCGAGGATTTGTTCTACCGCCTCAACGTGTTCCCGATCGACGTCCCGGCGCTGCGCGAACGCAGCGAAGACCTGCCGGCGCTGGTCACCACCATCGCCACCCAGCTGGCCCGCACCGGCCGCGGCGAAGTGCGCTTCAGCGCCGAGGCCCTGCAGGCACTGGCCAGCTACGAGTGGCCGGGCAACGTGCGTGAACTGACCAACCTGGTCGAGCGCCTGGCCGTGCTGCATCCCGGTGGCAACGTGCGCGTACAGGACCTGCCGGCCCGCTACCGCGGCGACTTCAGCCCGGCCGTCGTTGCCGTGGCCGCGCCGGCCCCGGTGGCCGACGAACGCCTGGACCTGCGCAGCTTCTCCTTCCATACCCCGGCACCGGGCAATGCCCCGCCGCTGGAGAACGGCATCGGCCCGGTCACCCGTGCACCGGGCCTGCCCGACGCTGGGCTGGACCTGCGCAACCACATGGCCAACATCGAACTGAACCTGATCAACGAAGCGTTGGAGCGTACCCAGGGCGTGGTCGCCCACGCCGCCCAGCTGCTCGGCCTGCGCCGCACCACGCTGGTGGAAAAACTGCGCAAGTACGGCATCGAACGCGACCACACCGAACTGGCGAGCTGATCCGTCAACCGCCGCCGCACCATCGAAGCCCGGGCCCGTCCCGGGCTTCTGCGTTCTGGCGCCGGCGCGGCACCTCGCGGTGGCGGCCGCCGGTTTTCCGACGCCGGGCATCCGACACCGGCCGCCGCGTCATCGCGCCGCAGCGACATTCCGTCGCACCGCCACTCGCGGCAGGGAGGATGGGGGCCGCGCTGAATACGTAAGTGCCCGCCACCACGACAAAACTGAATCATCGGCTGATTTCGGCACGGGGCTTGCAACGTATTCACTCGAAACCCCCATCCCCAGATTCGGAACGTTCCAGATGTCGCACTCCGTTACCTCCGTCCTTTCCCAGATCCGCACCTTCCAGACCCAGATGGGGCAGTCGGCCGTCAGTCCGCTGACGGAAGCGCCGAAGAGCAATGCCATCCAGGGGCTGGTGTCGCCGCAGGAGATCCAGGGCCCGAGCTTCACCGAAACGCTGCGTGGCGCCATTGCCGGCGTCAACGACGCCCAGCAGAAATCCGGCGCGCTGGCCAAGGCCTTCGAGCTGGGCGATCCCAGCGCCGACCTGGCCAAGGTCATGGTCGCCTCGCAGCAGTCCCAGATCGCCTTCCGCGCCACCGTGGAAGTCCGCAACCGTCTCGTCCAGGCTTACCAGGACGTGATGAACATGCCGCTGTAAGGATAGAAACGCATGGCCCTGTCGCTTACCAAGGAATCCCTGAACGCCGAAAAGGCGGGCCAGTGGTTCGACCGGCTGCAAAGCCTGCAGATCACCCGTCGGCTCGGACTGATGGCGATGATCGCCGTGGCCGTGGCGGCAGGACTGTTCGTGTTCTTCTGGTCGCAGAAGCCCGGCATGGTGCCGCTCTACACGGGGCTGGACCAGAAGGCCACCGCCGAGGCCACCGACCTGCTGCGCGCCGCGCAGATTCCGTTCGAGCTGGACGCCGCCACCGGTGGCATCACCGTGCCGGAGAAGAACCTGCACGACGCGCGGCTGAAGCTGGCCGGTTCCGGGCTGACCGACAGCGGCCGGCTCGGCTTCGAGCTGATGGAACGCGACCCGGGCTTCGGCGTCAGCCAGTTCATGGAGAACGCCCGCTACCAGCACTCGCTGGAAACCGAGCTGTCGCGCACCATCAACACCCTGCGTCCGGTGCGCGATTCGCGCGTGCACCTGGCCATTCCCAAGCCGAGCGCCTTCACCCGTCAGCGCGACGTGGCCAGCGCCTCGGTGGTGCTGGAACTGCGTGGCGGCCAGCAGCTGGAACGCGGGCAGATCGACGCGATCGTGCACATGGTCGCCGCCAGCATCCCGGACCTGGCACCGGAGCGGGTCACCGTGGTGGACCAGAGCGGGCGCATGCTGAGCGTGTCCGATCCGAACAGCGATGCGGCGATGAATGCCGCGCAGTTCGAACAGGTCCGCCGCCAGGAAACCTCCTTCAACCAGCGCATCCGCGAGCTGCTGGAGCCGATGACCGGCCCGGGCCGGGTCAATCCGGAAGTCAGCGTGGACATGGACTTCTCGGTCATCGAGGAAGCCCGTGAGCTGTACAACGGCGAGCCGCAGAAGCTGCGCAGCGAACAGCTGAGCGAGAACAGCAGCAACGTGCCGGGGCCCCAGGGCATCCCGGGCGCCACCAGCAATACCCCGCCGGGCCCGGCGGCAGCGGCACCGGCTACCGCGCAGGCGCCGACCGAGTCGTCGAAGAACGCCACCCGCAACTACGAGCTGGACCGCACCCTGCAGCACACCCGCCAGCCGGCCGGCCGGATCAAGCGCGTCTCGGTGGCGGTGCTGATGGACAACGTGCCGCGTCCCGGCGCCAACGGCAAAACCACCGAGCAGCCGCTGTCGGCGGCCGAGCTGACCCGGGTCGAGGCCCTGGTCAAGCAGGCGGTCGGCTTCGATGCCGAGCGTGGCGACACCGTGTCGGTGATGAACGCGCCGTTCGTCCGTGAGGTCACCCCGGTCGAAGGCCCGAAGTGGTGGGAGCTGCCCCAGGTGCAGGACGGCCTGCGTCTGCTGCTCGGTGCGATCGTGGTGCTGGCGCTGGTGTTCGGCGTGCTGCGCCCGGCACTGCGCTCCATCACCGGCACGGCCAAGAAGCCGGACGAAGACGAACTGGAACCGCATGGCGCCGACGTACACCTGGTCGAGGACGGCGATGCGCTGCCCGCGCTGGGCAACGATCGCAACCACGCGGGCGGACATGAAACGCTGGCATTGCCGGTGGACTCCTACGAGGAACGACTGCGCATGGCGCGTGAAGCTGTAAAGACCGATTCCAAGCGTGTGGCGCAGGTCGTCAAGGGCTGGGTGGCCAATGACTGAGGCCCCTCCCCTGACCGGCGTGCAGCGCGCGGCGGTGCTGCTGCTGTCGCTGGGCGAACTGGACGCGGCCGAAGTGCTGCGCCACATGGAACCCAAGGAAGTGCAGAAGATCGGCATCGCGATGGCGACGATGACCGACATCACCCGCGAGCAGGTCGAGCGCGTGATGGACCAGTTCGGCAGCGAGCTGGGCTCCAAGACCTCGCTCGGCGTGGGCTCGGACGACTACATCCGCAACATGCTGGTGCAGGCGCTGGGCAGCGAAAAGGCCGGCAATCTGATCGACCGCATCCTGCTCGGCCGCAACACCACCGGCCTGGACGCGCTGAAGTGGATGGACCCGCGTGCCGTGGCCGACCTGGTGCGCAACGAGCACCCGCAGATCATCGCGATCGTGATGGCCCACCTGGAAACCGACCAGGCCGCCGATGCGCTCAAGCTGCTGCCCGACCGCACCCGTGTGGACGTGCTGCTGCGCATCGCCACCCTGGACGGCATCCCGCCGAACGCGCTCAACGAACTCAACGAGATCATGGAGCGCCAGTTCGCCGGCAACCAGAATCTGAAGTCGTCCAACATCGGCGGCGTGCAGTGCGCGGCCAACATCCTCAACTTCATGGACAGCGGCCAGGACCAGGCCATCCTCGGCGAGATCGCGCGCATCGACGCGCCGTTGTCCGGCCGCATCCAGGACCTGATGTTCGTGTTCGACGACCTGGTGGACCTGGAAGACCGCGAACTGCAGCTGGTGCTGCGCGAAGTCAGCGGCGAGCGCCTCGGCCTGGCCCTGCGCGGCGCCGACATCAAGGTGCGCGACAAGATCACCCGCAACATGTCCCAGCGTGCCGCCGAAATCCTGCTCGAAGACATGGAAGCCCGTGGCCCGGTGCGCCTGTCGGATGTGGAAGTCGCGCAGCGCGAGATCCTGGCGATCGTCAAGCGCATGGCCGATGAAGGCACCGTCACCATCGGCGGCAATGCGGAGGCGATGCTGTGAACAACGCCGTCCGCTGGCTCGCTCCGGATCTGCTGGCGGTTCCCGAACCGCCGGTCGAGGAGATGTTCGAACTCACCGAGCCCGATCCGGAGCACGAACCGGAGCCGGTGCTGCAACTGCCTACGCTGGAAGAGATCCAGCAGATCCAGGACGACGCCGAGAAGGACGGCTTTGAACGGGGCCACGCCGACGGGCACGCGCAGGGCCAGGCCGAAGTGCGCCGCCTGGCGGCACAGATCGAAGGCATCCTGGACAATTTCAGCCGGCCGCTGGTGCGCCTGGAGAATGAAGTGGTCGCCGCGCTCGGCGAACTGGCCGTGCGCATTGCCGGCACCCTGGTCGGGCGCGCCTACGAGGCCGACCCGGCCCTGCTGGCGCAGCTGGTCGGCGAAGCCATCGATGCGGTCGGCGGCGCCACGCGCGAGGTGGAGGTGCGCCTGCACCCGGACGATATCGCCGCACTGACCCCGCTGCTGCAGCTGGCCCCGCACCAGCGCCTCAGCGCGGACCTCAGCCTGAGCCGCGGCGATCTGCGCGTGCATGCCGAGGCGGTGCGCATCGACGGCACCCTGGAAGCACGCCTGCGCGGCGCGCTCGATGCCGTGATCCGCAAGGCCGGAGCCAGCGCATGAACACCGACACCGTACCCGCCCCCGCCGCCGACTGGGCCGCCGCGCGCAACCTGCGCCTGGCCGCGCGGCTGGACGGCATCCAGCCCGATACCGCGCACGGGCGCGGCCTCATCCGCGAAGGCGTGCTGCGCCGCGCGGTGGGCCTGACCCTGGAAGCGGTGGGCTGCGAATCGCCGCTGGGCGCCAGCTGCAAGGTCGAAGTCATGGACGGCGGCTGGGTCGATGCGGAAGTGGTCGGCTTCGCCGGCGAACGCACCTACCTGATGCCCAGCGCCGAACTGCACGGTCTGCTGCCCAATGCCCGCGTGGTGCCTGCACTGGGACGGGGCGGCGTGGAAGTGGGCGAAGGCCTGCTGGGGCGTGTGATCGACAGCGATGGCGTGCCGCTGGACGGCAAGGGGCCGATCCGTGCCGAAGGCACCGTGGGCATGGCCGGCGTATCGATCAACCCGCTGGCGCGCGAACCGATCACCCAGCCGCTGGACGTGGGCGTGCGCGCGATCAACGCGCTGCTGCCGATCGGCCGTGGCCAGCGCGTGGGTCTGTTCGCCGGCTCCGGCGTGGGTAAATCCACGCTGCTGGGCATGATGACCCGCTACACCGCCGCCGACGTGATCGTGGTCGGCCTGATCGGCGAGCGTGGCCGCGAAGTGCGCGACTTCGTCGAAACCACCCTCGGCGAAGAAGGCCTGCGCCGCGCCGTGGTGGTGGCCAGCCCGGCCGACCGCCCGCCGCTCGCCCGTCTGCACGGCGCCTACCGCGCCACCGCGATCGCCGAGTGGTTCCGCGACCAGGGCCTGAATGTGCTGCTGCTGATGGATTCGCTGACCCGCTTCGCGCAGGCCCAGCGCGAGATCGGCCTGTCGGTCGGCGAGCCGCCCACCACGCGCGGCTACCCGCCGTCGGTGTTCGCCAAACTGCCGGCACTGGTGGAGCGCGCCGGCAATGGTGCCAAGGGGCGCGGCTCGATCACCGCCTTCTACACCGTGCTGACCGAAGGCGATGACCCGCAGGACCCGATCGCCGACGCCGCGCGCGCCATTCTCGACGGCCACATCCTGCTCTCGCGCCGGGTCGCCGACAGCGGCCTGTACCCGGCCATCGACGTGGAGTCCTCGGTCAGCCGCGTGGTCACGGAAATCGCCGATGAGCCGTGGCGCCTGCGTATCCGCAAGCTCAAACGGCTGGTCTCGGCGTATTCCAGCAACCGCGACCTGATCGCCATCGGCGCCTACCAGCGTGGCAACGACCCCGCCACCGACGAAGCGCTGGAACGCTGGTCGGACATTGTTGAATTCCTCGGCCAGGACGTCGGCAAGGCTGCCGACCTGCCGCACAGCCAGGCCGCACTGAAGCGGCTGGTGGAACCAGAGACTTAAACCATGATCCAGTCCAAGCGAATCGATCCCCTGCTCAAGCGCGCCCAGGACCACGAAGACGAGGTCGCCCGTGACCTGGCCGAGCGCCAGCGCATGCTCGACACCCATCTGTCGCGCCTGGACGAACTGCGCCGGTACGCCGAGGAGTACGCCAACGCCCAGATGGCAGCCACCAGCCCGGCCCAGCTGATGAACCGCCGCGCGTTCCTGGACCGCCTGGACAGCGCGGTGGCGCAGCAGCGCCAGACCGTGGACACCAACCGCGAGAAGGTCGAAGCCGAGCGCGCGCGCCTGATCCTGGCCAGCCGCGACAAGCAGGTGCTGGAACAGCTGGCCGCCAGCTACCGGGCGCAGGAGAAAGTGCTGACCGACCGCCGCGACCAGCGCGAGATGGACGACATCGGCGCACGCCGCAGCCGCCTGGCCAACGCGCCGGACACCGACACCGGAGGCACCCCGTGACGTCCCCGACCCTGCTTGGCGGCAGCGCGCCGTCCTCCCCGACCGGCGGCACCGGCGCGGGCAGCAGCACCGCGCGCACCAACAGCGCGGGCGGCAACCGCCGGGACTTTGACGCGCTGCTCAACGGCAACAAAGACACGCCGCGTCCGACCGCAGGCGCCGACAAGCCGAAGGCCAAAAGCCCCGACAGTGCCAACGGTGCGACCCAGGACAACACCGCGCGGCCGAAGCCCGACGGTCCCCGGAACAGCGCCAGCAAGCCGTCGACCGACGACAGCACGGCACCGGCACCGGCCACGGCCGCGGATGCGAGCAAGCCGACCGACGAGACCGACGCCACCGACCCCACCACCGAGGCCGTCGCGTGGCCGCCGCTGGGCCTGGCCGGTCTGGCCCTGAGCGGCCTCGCTCCGCCTGCGGCAGACGGCACCGCAGCGGCAGTGCGTGCACTCACCGGCAGTACCCCGGGAGTGGCGGCCAACACAAACACCCTGCCGACGGTGACGCCGTCCGCACCGACGGCCACGGGTCCGGCACTGGCCGCGCCGGCCGCGACCGCAGCCGGCAACGCCGGCGAACCGGGCCCGATCGCCCTGCCGCTGGACGCCGAGGTCAGCGACGAACTGGCCCTGCCCAACGCGCTGGCCGACGCCATCGCCAGCAGCAGCGCCGACGGCGACGCACCGACCACGCCCTTCCTGCACGCCCTGCAGACCGCGGCGGACCTCAAGTCGCCGGCCGCGACCGCACCGTTCAGCGGCAGCCCAACGGCCACCCCGCACGTGGGCGGTGAGGACTTCGACGAGGCAATGAGCGCGCGCATCGGCTGGCTGGCCGACCAGAAGATCGGCCACGCCACCATCAAGGTGACCCCGCACGACCTGGGCCTGATCGAAGTCCGCCTGCAGATGGACGGCGACAAGGTCCACGCCAGCTTCACCAGCGCCCACGCCGACGTGCGCCACGCGCTGGAATCCACCCTGCCGCGCCTGCGCGAACTGCTGAACGACCAGGGCTTCCAGCTGGGCAACGCCGACGTCGGCCACCAGCACACGGCCCAGGACGGCAAGGACGGCAGCGGCCAGGGCGAGCGCGGCGGCGGTGTCGGCGGCAATCACGATTCGGGCAGCGTGGAAACCACCGTGAGCACCGCGCAGCTGATGCGCCAGCGTGGGTTGGTTGACGCCTACGCGTAGCGCATCAGGCGTACCGGCCAACGGTCGGTACCCACACCGTCAATTTTCCGGCAAGCGCGGCCGGGGCCATTCAGGCACAGCCTTTGCATGTAGCCAGGAAGCAATCCAATGGAGCTTCCCCTCGTGGCCGCAGCCGCCGACAAAACCAAGAAATCCGCCGAAAAGGACAAGGCCGCCAAGCCCCGTAGTCCGCTTCTGATCACCGCCCTGGTCGCGGTGCTCGCCGCCGGTGCCGCCGGCGGTGGTGTGTGGTACTTCACCCAGTCTACTCATGACGAAAAGCCGGCCAAGGCCACCGCCAGCAAGGGCGTGCCGGCCCCGGCGCAGTACTTCGGCCTGGAGCCGCCGTTCGTGGTCAACCTCAACGGCTCCTTCGACGGCCCGCGCTACCTGCAGGTGGAAGTGCAGTTGATGACCCGTGATCCGGCCGCGATGGAGGCGATCAAGGTCCACGCCCCGGCCATCCGCGCCAAGCTGCTGATGCTGTTCTCGCAGGTCGAGCCGGCGCAGATCGCCGACCGCGCCGGCAAGGAGCGCCTGCAGGCCGCCTCGCTCGCCGAAGTGCAGAAGCTGCTCAAGGCCGAGACCGGCACCAAGGGCGCCGACGAACTGCTGTTCACCAGTTTCGTGACCCAGTAAGGGCATGCCATGAATGACCTGCTTTCCCAGGACGAGATCGATGCCCTGCTGCACGGCGTGGACTCCGGTGCGGTGGAAACCGATATTGATGCAACGCCCCCCGGCGAGGCGCGCAACTACGATTTCGCCAGCCAGGACCGCATCATCCGCGGTCGCATGCCGACCCTGGAGATGGTCAACGAGCGCTTCGCCCGCCTGTGGCGGATCGGCCTGTTCAACCTGATCCGCCGGTCGGCCGAGCTGTCGGTGCGTGGCATCGAGCTGATCAAATTCAACGATTACATGCACTCGCTGTACGTGCCGACCAATCTGAATCTGATCCGCTTCAAGCCCCTGCGCGGCACCGGGCTGATCGTATTCGAGCCGACCCTGGTGTTCGCCATCGTCGACAACTTCTTCGGCGGCGACGGGCGCTACCCGACCCGTATCGAAGGCCGTGAGTTCACCGCCACGGAAATGCGCGTGATCCACCTGCTGCTCAAGCAGACCTTCGCCGACCTGCAGGAAGCGTGGGCGCCGGTGATGGACGTGGAACTGGAGTACATCAACTCCGAGATCAACCCGCACTTCGCCAACATCGTGACGCCGCGCGAATACGTGGTGGTCTGCCGGCTGCACGTCGAACTCGACGGCGGCGGCGGCGACATCCACGTCACCCTGCCCTACTCGATGCTCGAACCGATCCGCGAGCTGCTCGACGCCGGCATCCAGAGTGACCGCAACGACCGCGACGCCAGCTGGGGCGTGATGCTGCGCGAACAGCTCAACATCGCCGAGGTCACCCTGTCCAGCGTGCTGGCCAGCAAGCGCATGAGCCTGCGCGAACTGACCCGGCTGAAGATCGGCGACATCCTGCCGATCGAGCTGCCGGCGCAGGTGCCGGTGTGCGTGGAGAACATCCCGGTGTTCACCGGCGAGTTCGGCATCGCCAACGGCAGCAACGCAGTGAAGATCACCGCCACCCACCCCCCGGGCGTCCGCCCGCGCGTTCCCGTAATCCAGGAAGACCCGCAATGAACGACATCGACACCAACGAGCCGGCACCGGCCCAGTTCACCACCCTGCAGTCCGACGAGCTCCCCGGCAGCACCGACCTCAACCTGGACGTGATCCTCGATGTCCCGGTCACGCTGTCGCTGGAAGTGGGCCGCGCGCGTCTGCCGATCCGCAACCTGCTGCAGCTCAACCAGGGCTCGGTGGTGGAGCTGGAACGCGGTGCCGGCGAGTCGCTGGACGTGTTCGTCAACGGCACCCTGATCGCGCATGGCGAAGTGGTGGTCATCAACGATCGCTTCGGCGTGCGCCTGACCGACGTGGTCAGCCCGAGCGAACGGATCCGGAGACTGCGTTGAGCGCCTGGGCGCTGATTGCCGCTGGCACCACCACCGCCAAGGTGGGCCAGCACGCCGCCGCCGCGCCGAGCATGTTCGGTGCCGTGCTGGCGCTGCTGGCGGTGCTGGCCCTGATCGTCGGCCTGGGCTGGGTGCTCAAGCGCATGCCCGGCAGCGGCTTCCGCCCTGCCGAAGGCCTGCGCGTGGTGGCCAGCCTGACCGTCGGCGCCAAGGAGCGCGTGGTGGTCGTGGAGGTCAACGGCGAGCAGCTGCTGCTCGGCGTCACCGCCGGTGGCATCAACGCCCTGCACCGCCTGCCCGAACCGCTGCCGACGCCTGCCCCGGCGCGGCTGCCGGACTTCAAAAACTTGCCGAATTTCGCGCAGATGCTGCACCAGCGGCTGCGCAAGGACTCCTGACATGCGTGGCCCTCGTAACTCCTGGACCCATTACCTGCCCCTGCTGTTGCTGCTGGCCCTGTGCGCGCTGCCGGCACTGGCCTGGGCCGCCCCCGGCCTGCCGGGGACGCCGTCGCTGCCGGACGTGAACGTCGGCAAGATCGGCGGCCAGCCGGTAAGCCTGCCGCTGCAGACGCTGCTGCTGATGACGGCGATCACGCTGATCCCGTCGATGCTGCTGGTGCTGACCGCCTTCACCCGCATCATCATCGTGCTGGGCCTGCTGCGCCAGGCGCTGGGTACCGGGCAGACCCCGTCCAATCAGGTGCTGCTCGGCCTGGCCCTGTTCCTGACCGCAATGGTGATGCTGCCGGTCTGGCAGAAGGCCTGGGGCAGTGGCATGGCGCCCTACCTCAACGGTGAGATCGACTTCCAGACCGCCTGGACGCTGACCACCCAGCCGCTGCGCGCCTTCATGCTGGCGCAGATCCGCGAGACCGACCTGATGACGTTCGCCGGCATGGCCGGTCACGGCACCTACGCCAGCCCCGATGCCATTCCGTTCCCGGTGCTGGTGGCCTCGTTCGTCACCAGCGAACTGAAGACCGCCTTCGAGATCGGCTTCCTGATCTTCATTCCGTTCGTGATCATCGATCTGGTCGTGGCCAGCGTGCTGATGTCGATGGGCATGATGATGCTGTCGCCCATGCTGGTCTCGGCCCCGTTCAAGATCCTGCTGTTCGTGCTGGTCGACGGCTGGGTCCTCGTGGTCGGCACCCTTGCCGCCAGCTTCAACGCCGTCTGAGGTCGCCATGACGCCCGAACTTGCCCTTACCGAACTGCGCGGTGGCCTGATCACCGTGTTGTGGGTCGCCGGCCCGCTGCTGCTCACCGTGCTGATCGTCGGCGTGGTGGTGGGCGTGGTGCAGGCCGCCACCCAGCTCAACGAGCCCACCATCGCCTTCGTGGCCAAGGCCGCCGCACTGACAGCGGTCCTGTTCGCGCTGGGCAGCCTGCTGATCGGCCACCTGGTGGAATACACCACGCTGCTGTTCCAGCGCATTCCCCACCTCATCGGCTAGGCAGGCACGCTCGATGGATTCGGCCACCCAGATGGCTGCCGACGGCCTGCAGGCCTTCGGCATGATCGGCACCATCCTGTGGACCATGCTGCGCATCGGCGCGATGGTCATGGCGATGCCGTTGATCGGCACCCGTGCGGTGCCGCAGCGGGTACGGGTGATGCTGGCCGGCGCGCTGGCCATCGCCCTGTCGCCGATGCTACCGCCCGTGCCGGCCTGGACCGGGTTCGATGCCGCCACCGTGCTCAGCATCGCGCGCGAACTGGCCATCGGCGTGTCGATCGGCTTCCTGCTGCGCCTGGTGTTCGAGGCCGGCGCGATGGCCGGCGAGCTGGTTGCCCAGGGCACCGGCCTGGCCTTCGCGCAGATGAGCGACCCGCTGCGCGGCGGCAGTTCGGGCGTGATCGGGCAATGGTTCTACCTGCTGTTCGGGCTGCTGTTCTTCACGTCCAACGGACACCTCGCGCTGATCTCGCTGCTGATGGACAGCTACAAGGCCGTGCCGATCGGTGCCGAGCTGCCCAACGTCGATGCGTTTCTGAGTGCCGCACCGACCTTTCTGCTGCAGGTGTTCCGCGGCGCGCTGACCCTCGCCCTGCCGCTCACCGTGGCGATGCTGGCGGTCAACCTGGCCTTCGGCGTGCTGGCCCGGGCAGCGCCGGCCCTGAACCCGATCCAGCTCGGCCTGCCGGTGGCCCTGCTGCTCGGCCTGTTCCTGCTGACCGTGCTGGCCGGTGAAATGGGCCCGCCGGTACAGCGCCTGTTCGACGCCGCGTTCCAGGCCGCCGACGGCGTGACGCACTGAGCCGCAGGGCGCGATGCACGTTCCGTCACGGATTTGCGCCGCGCCCCTTGCGAGACCCCCCGGGGATCGCGGTAGTCTTCACAGGTAGCGTTCGTTTCATCGGAGTCATGGGGAGACTGCCGGTGGGGGTGCCAATGCGCGCCCTCGGTGACCACGGCGGTGTACGCCATGCCATTGCATTCGTGCAGGCCAGGGAGAGTCACCCATGCTCGTCGGCAGCTACGCCCCGTCCCTTGTACTGATCTCGCTCCTGGTCGCCGTGATGGCGTCCTTCACCGCGCTGGACATGGCCGCACGGGTCACCACCGCGCCGAGCCGACGCCAGACCGCGCTCTGGCTCGCCGGCGGCGGGTGTGCGATGGGGCTCGGCATCTGGTCGATGCACTTCATCGGCATGCTGGCCTTCCGCCTGCCCATCCCGCTGGGCTACGACATCGCCATCACGGGGATGTCGCTGCTGGCCGCGATCGCCTCGTCCGTATTCGCCCTCTGGCTGGTCTCGCTGCCCACCCTGCCGCACACGCGGCTGGCGCTGGGGGCCTTGCTGATGGGCATCGGCATCGCCTCGATGCACTACCTGGGCATGGCCGCGATGCGCATGCAGCCGGGCATCGTGTACGACCCGGCCTGGTTCGTGGCCTCGGTACTGATCGCCGTGGCCGCCTCCTGGACCGCCCTGTTCGTGGCCTTCCGCCTGCGCGGCAGCCAACGCCGCCTGCGCGACCGGCTGGCGCCGGCGGTTCTGCTCGGCACCGCCATCGTGGGCATGCACTACACCGGCATGGCAGCGGCGCGTTTTCCCGCCGGCAGCATCTGCGGCGCGGCCGGACAGGACGGGCTGCAGACGCAGTGGCTGGCGGCGATCGTGCTGGTGCTCACCATCTCGATCCTGACCATCGTGCTGGTGGTGTCCTGGCTGGACCAGCGCATGCAGTCGCACCTGCTGCGGGTACGCAACTCGGACCTGCGCACCTCGCTCTACGACGCCCAGGCCGAACTGACCCAGGCCGCCCTGCACGATCCGCTCACCCGCCTGCCCAACCGGCTGCTGCTGCAGCAGCACATCGAACAGTCGCTGGCCCACGCCGAGCGCAACGGCACCCGCTTCGCCGTGATGTTCATGGACCTGGACGGGTTCAAGCAGGTCAACGATGCCTACGGCCACCAGACCGGCGACGCGCTGCTGGTCGCCGTGGCCGAGCGCACCCGCCAGCTGCTGCGCCCCGACGATGTGATCGCACGGCTGGGCGGTGACGAGTTCGTGCTGGTGGTCGGCATCGACAACGGCGAGGACATTGCCGCCCTGGCCAGCCGCATCATCCAGACCATCGGCCACGAGCCGCTGCTGCCGGACCATGAGC
Source organism: Stenotrophomonas sp. GZD-301 (assembly GCF_049310345.1). NCBI lineage: Bacteria > Pseudomonadati > Pseudomonadota > Gammaproteobacteria > Lysobacterales > Lysobacteraceae > Stenotrophomonas > Stenotrophomonas sp. GZD-301. Next base: position 84,091 of record NZ_JBMOWY010000050.1, read on the forward strand.
TGCAGGTCACCGCCAGCATCGGCATCGCCATCTGCCCCGATCATGCCGCCAGCGAACGGCAATTGATGGCGTTCGCCGACGCGGCGATGTACCAGGCCAAGGAAGCCGGCCGCAACGCGCAGGTGCTGTTCTCCGATTGGATGAACGACAGCGCCGAGCAGCAGTTCCAGCTGCTGGCCGACCTGCGCCGGGCGATCGGCACCGACCAGCTGTTCCTGCACTACCAGCCCAAGACCCGGGTGGCCGCACACACCGTCTGCGGCGCCGAGGCCCTGATCCGCTGGCGTCATCCACAGCACGGCCTGGTGCCGCCCGAGCGCTTCATCCGGCTCGCCGAACGCAGCGGCGTGATCAACGAGATCGGCCGCTGGGCGCTGGATGAGGCATGCCGGCAGCTGCGCGAATGGCACGACGCCGGCCACGACAGCTGGACCGTGTCGGTCAACCTGTCGCCGGTCCAGTTCAGCTCGCCGGACCTGCTGCAGGAGGTGCGACGCGTACTGCAGACCCACCGCATGGACCCGCGGCGGCTGATCCTGGAGATCACCGAGAACACCGTCATGCGCGACACCGAGGCCAGCCTGCGCCTGCTGCAGGCGCTGGCCACGCTGGGCGTGGGCATCTCCATCGACGACTTCGGTACCGGCTATTCCAGCCTGCTGTACCTCAAGCGGCTGCCGGCCAGCGAGATCAAGATCGACCACGCCTTCGTGCGCGATCTGGAAAACAGTTCGGAGGATGTGGTGATCGTCTCGGCGATCGTCGCCCTGGGCCATGCACTGGACATGGACATCGTCGCCGAAGGCGTGGAAACCGCCGGCCAGCGCGCGTACCTGGAGCGGCTGGGCTGCGACTACCTGCAGGGCTACCTGCTCGGCCGGCCGGTGGACGCGCAGCGCTTCATGCAGCTGCATGACCATCCGCGGCCGCGGATGGAAGTGGCACCGGAATGGAGCGCGGACGAAGGCCTCTCCCAGCCCGGCCACCCGGCCGGCTGAGCGGGCCCGGCCGGGTCACTCCAGCAGCGTCGCATCGGTGACATCCAGCAGCCCCAGCTGCGCCATCCGCGCTTCAACCTCGTGCACCTGCCGCAGGTGCGCCCTGTTGCGCAGGTCCAGGCAGCCTTCCACGGCCACGATGATCGTGCCGCGGCCGTTGACCACATGGACGGCAGCGGCTTCGGGGAGGTAACGATGCGGAACCAGTTCCGGGACAAACCCCATCCAGCCGAGCCAGCGGCGATGGGGGAACAGGCGGTGGTCGAGCGCGTAGCTGTCGAAGCCACTGCCTCCGGCCAGCAGGCAGCTCACGTCCGTGCCGATGAATGGCGTATCCAGTGATGCTGCCACGGCTGCGATACAGTCGCGCACGATTCCTGGGGTCGCGGCGCCGAAGGCCTCAAGCGGGTCATTGATGTCAAACGTCAGCCTCCCGCACCACGGCATATAGGACATCGACAGGCGGCCCGGCATCAGCCAGTCGTGAGTGTCCCGCGTGTTACGGAGATTGGCGTCAGCGCCTCCCGCCATCGGCCTGTGCGGGTGCATGACGAGATCCTGTGCCGTATTTCGCGTGATCCGCGCGATGAATCCGTCAGTATCGGCCAATGGCATGGCGACCTCGCCCTCCGCACGGGGCGGCTCGTACCATGTTGCCAATAGCGGATGAACGTCGGCCAGACGCGTTGTCAGATCAAGCAATCGCCGGTGCAGCACGCACGGGTCAATCGCTTCGGCCGGCAGAACGACATCAATGAACGCGGTGAACAAGCCGCTCACGGAGAGTGCCTGCAGATGTCGGCCAACGGCCCGAACGCTCTACACGCGGCGGCAAAACATCCTGCCTGCAGAAAGTGCCACTCCAGTTTCGCTGGGCTGCCCAACGCAGCCACATGAACACGGTGGGTCTGAGCCTGAATCACCCACGTGCCCAGCACGTTCGGCGACCGGGCCGCCGCCCATGCATGCAAGCGCCCCTTCTCATCGAAGAACTGCTGGTAATGCCCCTTCGCCTCGATCACCGTGCACCGCGATCGCCAGAATCCGTCGAACCGGATCGCGCCGTGCTGCCATTCGGTGATCGTGATTTCGCTTCTGGATTTCGGCACCCTGGCCAGCACCCGGTCCATCGTCGTTCCGCCATAGGTGTAGTCGAAGCGTTCCGGCCCCGCATACAGGTTGGCGATGCGACGCTGGTAGTCGAAATCACGAAACTGCCTGTACGGAATGGTGTAGTTGGCCGGCGTCAGGCGCCCCTGCGAGAGCTTGCACTGCGTGCAGGCGTTCTGGTTGCTGGTCTGCGCGCAGTCGGTCTCGCGCGCCTGCACGGCCGGCTCCGCTGCGGTGCCGATGCCGATCGCACGCTGGATGTCCGCCCAGACCTGGCCCAGGCGCGGCCCGCTCGGCACCTCGCGGGTCGGATCCCAGCCGCCGGGCTGGGCCGGGGGTGGAAGCGGAAGTGGCAGAGGCAAGGGAATCGCGCCCATTGGAGCTCCTTTCAGTGGGACAGGTGTGGCGAGGCCAGCAGCGCGAGCAGGTCGGCGGCGGTCACGTTGGGCTGGTCGGAGGTGTTGAACCACACACCGGTCACGGCGTGGTCGCGCAGCGTGCGTGCCCACGCCACGTCGGCCTTGACCCAGCGCACCAGCGTGGGCAGGTGGGTGATGCGCAGCGCACGCACGGCGTGCCGGTAGCTGTCGTGCACAGTCGCCCGCAGGGCATCGTCGGCGACGGCGAGCGTGGCGCCTGGGTAGTCGCGGCGGACCTCGGCCGTCAGTGCAGGTGCCCAGTCAGCGGGATCGGGCAGGCTCAGCGCGGCGTACTGCCCTGAGGACAGCTGCAGCGGAGCCATCTCCGCAGGCGCAATGGCGGTGTCGGCGCGTACCGTGACAGAACACCCCTTCAGCGTCGTCTCCCATTCCTGCACGGGGCCGAGCACGGCGCGCTGCTGCGCCGGCGTCAGCACCTCGCCATAGCGCCGCCAGGCGCGCGGGCAATAGAAGCGCATCAACGCCCGCTGGCCATCCGGGAGCCGCAGTTCCAGGCACGCCTGCAGGTGGTCGAACAGCGCATCGAACCCGCCCTCCGCCCAGACCCGGGTAACGCCGGCTGCCGTGCCGCCCAGCGCCAATCGCCAACGCTCCACCGGCTGCTGAAGTGCGCCCTGCGGCAGGGCGACCAGCCAGGGCGCCGCGTCGGCATGGACGGCCTCGGGACGCCCGGCGAACAGGCACCTTGCGGCCACCCCCGCGCTGGCGACGTGGTAGCGCAGGTCGCCGATGCGTCCGGGTGACGCGGCACAGTCCACCAGCGCGAATTCCTGCAGCCCGCTCACGACAACCGCACCATCGGCGTTCCGGACCGCGCGGCGTCCTCCAGGCACGCCTGACACACCTGCGGCGCACTGGGTGCGGCTGCAGGCGCGCGGGCCTGTTCCGGTCCCACAACATCCTCCGTCGCCCGCGCCGGCGCCTCCTCCACGTACACCAGCCGCTGCGCGGTCGAACGGAGGTGGCAGCCGCACGCAAGCAGGTCCCCGTCCAGCGCGACCGGCTGACCGTCCACGCGCAGGGTGGGATCGCCGCCGACGATGGAGAACGCGCCGCCGTGCAGCGGACAGGTGGCGTAGTCGCCCACGCGCGCCACCGCCGCGCCCTCGATATCGGTGAAGGGCGAGCCGGTGATCACCCGCCCGCAACTGCTGGTGGTGTCACCAACGACGATCCAGTACCTGCGCATGACACTGTCCTCCTGCCCTCCGTGGGCCGGGGACTGTCTCCCGGGCGGAACCGGCAGCGCCATCGGACTGCGTTGAATCTGCCTGTAGACGGTTGCGTCCCCCCGGGCAGGGCGATCTCATGCACCGCCCAACGCGCCGCAGCTGTCGTGATCGGCCTGCCCCGCCCCGCAGGCACCGGCATCCGGGCCGCGAAACGGAACGGAACGGAACTTGCACGTTCCCCGGGGAATCCTCCCCCGTGTCGTGCCCCGATGTCCGAGAACGAACAAGCCGGCGAAAAAACCGAACAACCTACCGAGAAACGGCTGCGCGACGCCCGCGAGCAGGGCAACATCCCCCGCTCGCGCGAGTTGGCCACGGCAGCGGTGTTCGGCGCCGGGGTGCTGGCGCTGATGGCCTTCTCCGGCGGCATTTCACGCAATGCACAGGCCTGGATGAAGCAGGCGCTGAGCCCCGAGCCCGGCCTGCGCCAGAACCCGATGGCGCTGTTCGGCCATTTCGGCGAAAGCCTGGCGCAACTGCTGCTGGCCCTGTGGCCGCTGGTGGTGGTGTGCCTGCTGGCCAGCTTCCTGTCGCCGGTGGTGATGGGCGGGCTGCGCTGGTCCAACAAGTCCCTGATGCCCGACTTCAAGCGCCTCAGCCCGATGGCCGGGATGAAGCGCCTGTACGGCGCCGAGGCGATCGCCGAGTTCACCAAGTCACTGCTGCGCATCGCATTCGTCGGTACGGCGGCCGGGCTGGTGGTCTGGGGCGGCATCCAGCCGCTGCGCGCCCTGCTCCACCAGCCGCTGGAAGCGGCGATGGTGCACGGGCTGGGCTTCACCCTGAAGCTGATGCTGGCCACCGGCGGCGCGATGCTGCTGCTGGCGGCGATCGATGCCCCGTACCAGCGCTGGAACTGGATGCGCAAGCTGAAGATGACCCGCGAAGAGCTGCGCCGGGAAATGAAGGAGAGCGAGGGCAGCCCCGAGGTGAAGGGCCGCATCCGCCAGCTGCAGCAGCAGATGTCCAATCGCCGGATGATGGAAGCGGTGCCTACCGCCGACGTGGTGGTGGTCAACCCGACCCACTACGCCGTGGCCCTGAAATACGACGGCGGCAAGATGGGCGCCCCCACCGTGGTGGCCCTGGGCGTGGATGAAACCGCCCTGCGCATCCGCGAAGTGGCCGACGGCAACAAGGTCGCCATCGTCTCCGCGCCGCCTTTGGCACGCGCCTTGTATCGGGAAGGCCAACTCGGCAAGGAAATCCCCGTGAGACTGTATTCGGCCGTCGCCCAGGTCCTGTCCTACGTCTACCAGCTGCGCAGCTGGCGTTCCGGCCCGATGCCGGCCTCGCCGCGCATCGACATTGAAGAATTCACCAACGGAGCCCGCCCGTGAGCGCCCAGCCTGCAGGAATGAACGTGCGCAAGGCGCTGGATATGATCCGCCACGGGCTTGGTGCCCCGCTGATCGTGCTGGCGTTGCTGGCGATGGTGGTGGTGCCGCTGGCCCCGCCGGTCCTGGACGCCCTGTTCACCTTCAACATCGCCATCTCGCTGATGGTGCTGCTGGCGGTGGTCTACGTGAAGCGGCCGCTGGACTTCACCATCTTCCCGATCGTGCTGCTGATCACCACCATGCTGCGCCTGGCGCTGAACGTGGCCTCCACCCGCGTGATCCTGCTCAACGGCCAGAACGGCCACGAAGCGGCCGGCAAGGTGATCGCCGCGTTCGGCGAGTTCGTGATCGGCGGCAATTACGCCGTGGGCATCGTGGTGTTCGCGATCCTGACCATCATCAACTTCGTGGTGATCACCAAGGGCGCCGGGCGCGTCTCGGAAGTGACCGCGCGCTTTATCCTCGACGCCATGCCCGGCAAGCAGATGGCCATCGACGCCGACCTCAACGCCGGTTTGCTGACGCGTGAGGAGGCCAAGGCCCGTCGCGAGGAAGTCCGTGAAGAAGCCGACTTCTACGGCGCGATGGACGGTGCCAGCAAGTTCATCCGCGGCGATGCCATCGCCGGCATCCTGATCCTGTTCATCAACATGCTCGGCGGCCTGGCGGTGGGCGTGCTCCAGCACGGCATGCCGTTCGGCGAGGCCGCGGCCACCTACACCCTGCTGTCCATCGGCGACGGTCTGGTGGCGCAGCTGCCGGCGCTGCTGGTGTCCTCGGCCGTGGCCATGCTGGTCACCCGCGCCTCGCGTTCGCAGGACATGAGCCAGGCCATGATGGGCCAGGTGTTCGGCCAGCATCGCGCGCTGACCATCGCCGCGGCCATCCTCGGCGTGGTCGGCCTGGTCCCGGGCATGCCCAACGTCGCCTTCTTGACGCTGGCCGCCATCCTCGGCTTCATCGCCTGGAAACTCTGGAAGAAGAGCACCGCTGCCGCCCGCGCCGCTGAAACCGCCAGCGCCGGCCGCCCCGATGCACCGGGCCTGCCCGGCGCTGCCGCCTCGCCCACCGCCGAGCTGACCTGGGACGAACTGCGCCCGGTCGATCCGCTTGGCCTGGAAGTGGGCTACCGGCTGATTCCGCTGGTGGACAAAAACCAGGGCGGCGAGCTGATGGCGCGGATCAAGGGCGTGCGCCGCAAGCTCACCCATGACATCGGCTTCCTGATTCCGTCGGTCCACATCCGCGACAACCTGGAGTTGCCGGCCACCGGCTACCGCCTGCTCATCCACGGCGTGCCCGTGGCGACGGCCGAGATCCATCCGGACCGCGAACTGGCGCTGGACCCGGGCAGCGCGCTCGGTGCTCTGGAGGGCATTGCCGGCAAGGACCCCGCGTTCGGCCTGGATGCCACCTGGATCCAGCCGCATCAGCGCGCCCATGCCGAATCGATGGGCTACACCGTGGTCGACCCCGCCACCGTGGTGGCCACGCACCTGTCGCACCTGATCCGCGAGCACGCCCCGGAACTGCTCGGCCACGAGGAAGTGCAGCAGCTGCTGGCCAACCTCGCCAAGAGCGCGCCCAAGCTGGTGGAAGACCTCACGCCCAAGTCGCTGCCGCTGTCGGCGGTGGTGCGGGTGCTGCAGAACCTGCTGATCGAACGCATTCCGATCCGCCAGCTGCGCAAGATCGTCGAAGCGCTGGTGGAGAACGCCCCCAACAGCCAGGACCCGTCGGTACTGACGGCCGCCGTGCGCAACGCGCTGGGGCGTTTCATCGTGCAGGAGATCGCCGGAATGTCGGCGGAGCTGCCGGTGTTCACTCTCAACCCGCAACTGGAACGCGTCTTGCAGGAGTCCACGCAGGGCAACGGCGCCGCGCTGGAACCCGGACTCGCCGAGCGACTGCACCAGAGCCTGGCCGAATGTGTCGGCAAGCAGGAAGCGAAGAACGAGCCCGCGGTTGTGCTGGTTCCCGGCCCGGTACGTGCCGCGCTGGCACGGCTGGTACGCCACAGCGTCCCCTCGCTGTCGGTACTGGCCTACAGCGAGGTGCCCGAGGACAAACGGTTGAAGCTGGTCGGCACGATCAGTTGAGCCGGGACCCCGACGGCAACGCGCCAGAAAACAGACACCCCCACTTTTGACATCACCGCAGCAGGACACAAAGGGAAACCCGGACCGTGCAGACCACCGACAACCAGCGCTTCCCTTCCACCACCCCGCCGCCCCAGTCCCGGTACCACAGCATGAAAATCAAACGCTTCGTCGCCTCCGATATGCGCTCGGCCATGAACCTGGTGCGCAAGGAACACGGTCCTGACGCGGTGATCCTGTCCAACCGCCGGATCGAGGAAGGCGTGGAGATCGTGGCCGCCGCCAACTACGACGAAGGCGCCGTGCAGCGCGCCCTGGAAGCCGCCCGCAAGGACGTCGCCCCGCCGCCGGTGCCGCGCCCGCGCAGCGCCGCCGATGCAGTGATCGCCGCCGTCACCCGCCGCAAGGCGCCGGTCGTCGCCCCGGAACCGGTGGCCGCCACCACCTCGGCCGTAGCTGCGCTGGCACGCGCCGCCGTTGGTGCCACCGGCCGCACGCTGGATACCGCCAACGAGAACGTGCCCCCGCCGGGCAGCGCCGGCTTTGCCGCCACGCTGTCGCGTGCCAGCGTTGCCGCCCCCGTCAATGAACCGTCGCTGCCGGAGCAGATCTTCGCGCCGTTCAACGTCGAGCAGGCTGCCGCCGCCGCGCCCGCATCGACGGCCGCCCCGGTCGCAGCGCTTGCCGCCCCGATCAACCGCGCCCGTTTCGTGATCGACCCGCCGATGGACGACGCGCCGCACATCCAGATGTATGCACCGCCGGCCGAGGCCCCGGTGACGATGCCGCCGCTGCCGGTCGCCGCCGTGGCCGAGCCGGCCCCGGCCGTCCTCGCCCCGGTGCCGGCAGCGCAGCCGCCGGCACTGCCGGTCGCGGTCGCCGCGGCTGCCGACGTCGCCGCCGAGGCGGTTGCCCGCCCGGCACCGGAACTGACCGTGGTCCCGCGCGACGACGAGGAAATCCGCCAGCTGCGTCACGAAGTGGCCGGCATGCGCCATGTGATCGAGCGTGAAATGCACCGCTTCACCGACGAGCGCCTGCGCGGCTCGCCGGTCCGTGCGGCCGCGCTGGACCTGATGGACGAGTATGGCTTCGACGCCGGCATCAGCCGCGACGTGGCCCTGCAGATTCCGCTGGATACCGAAGCCCACCGTGGCCGCGGGCTGATGCTGGGCCTGCTGTCCAAGAAGCTGCCGATCGCTCCGGTCGATCCGCTCGAGGCCGGTGGCGTGATCGCCCTGGTCGGCCCGACCGGCGCCGGCAAGACCACCACCATTGCCAAGCTGGCCTCGCGCTTCGCCGAGAAGCACGCCGCCCGCGACGTGGCCCTGGTCACCACCGACACCGGCCGCATCGGCGCCCGCGAGCAGCTGTACGGGTTCGGCCGCCAGCTCGGCATCGCGGTGCACGAGGCCAACAGCGGCACCGACCTGAGCCAGCTGCTGGAACGCCTGCAGGACTACAAGCTGGTCCTGATCGACACCGCCGGCCTGGGCCCGCGCGACCGCGCCCTGGCGGCCCAGCTGCAGTGGCTGCGGGCCGCCGACCGCATCCGCACCCTGCTGGTGCTGCCGGCCAACACCAGCTTCGGCGACATGGACGAAGTGGTCCGCCGCTTCAGCGCCGCCAACCCGCAGGGCGTGGTGCTGAGCAAGCTGGACGAGACCGGCCGCTTCGGCACCGCCCTGTCCGTGGCGGTCGACCACCGCCTGCCGATCACCTGGGTGACCGACGGCCAGGACGTTCCGGAGGACCTGCACCGCGCCAGTGCAGCCAATCTTGTACTTCGCCTTGAAGATTTGCGCCGCGCGGCCGATATGCCCTGCAACCCGGAGTTCAACCATGCCGTCGCGTGAGTACGCCAAGCTGACCAAGACCTTCCCGTTGTCGGCTACCCGCAGCCAACCGCTGGGCCCTGTCCGCACCATCGCCGTCACTGGCGGCAAGGGCGGCGTGGGCAAGACGAACGTTTCGGCCAACCTGGCCGTGGCGCTCGCCGACATGGGCAAACGCACGCTGCTGCTGGACGCCGACCTCGGCCTGGCCAACATCGACGTGATCCTCGGCCTGCAGCCGAAGGTGACCCTGGCCGACCTCGTCGCCGGGCGCTGCACGCTGGAGGAAGTGATCATGGAGGGCCCGGGCGGCGTGCTGGTGGTGCCGGCCGCGTCCGGTCGCCGCCACATGGCCGAACTGCAGCCGGCCGAACACGTGGGCCTGGTCAACGTGTTCTCCGAGCTGGAGCGCGAGCTGGACATCATGGTGGTGGACACCGCCGCCGGCATCACCGATGGCGTGCTCACCTTCTGCCAGGCCGCACAGGACACCGTGGTGGTGGTCTGTGACGAGCCGGCCTCGATCACCGACGCCTACGCGCTGATCAAGGTGCTCTCGCGCGAGCGTGGCGTGGACCGCATCCAGGTCGTGGCCAACATGGTGCGCGACCCCAACGAAGGCCGCGTGCTGTACGAAAAGCTGACCCGGGTCTGCGAGAAGTTCCTGGCCGACGTGTCGCTCAACTACCTCGGCTGCGTCCCCCAGGACGACTGGCTGCGCCTGTCGGTGCAACGCCAGCAGCCGGTGGTCAAGGCCTACCCGTCCAGCCCGTCGGCGCTGGCGATCACCGAGATCGCCCGCCGTACCGCCCGCTGGCAGGCCCCGACCGAGCCGCGCGGCGGCGTCGAATTCTTCCTCGAACGCATCCTCAAACAACGCGGGGTGGCCGCATGAAAGGCGCCGCACAATACAAAGAGGTCCAACGTACCGCCGCCAACGAGTGCATCGCCCAGCACTCGGACCTGGTCCGGCGCATCGCCCACCACCTGGCCGCGCGCCTGCCGGCGAGCGTGGAAGTGGACGACCTGATCCAGGCCGGCATGATGGGCCTGATCGAGGCCTCGCGCAGCTATGACGCTGATCAGGGCGCCTCCTTCGAGACCTACGCGTCGATCCGCATCCGCGGTTCGATGATCGATGAGATCCGCCGTGGCGACTGGGTGCCGCGCTCGGTGCACCGCCGTGCCCGCGACGCCGCCGCCACCATCCGCCGCCTGGAGCAGAGCACCGGCCGTGCCGCCAGCGCCACCGAAGTGGCCAGCGCGATGGACATGCCGCTGCCGGAATACCTGCGGCTGATGGAAGACGCCGCACGCGGCCAGGTGCTGAGCCTGGAATCGCGGATCGAAGACCAGGGCGAGCTGGACACCGTCGCCCAGGGCGGCCCGACCCCGCAGCAGGTCCTGGAGCGCGGCGAGTTCGGCCGCGAGCTGGGCAATGCGATCGGCCTGCTCCCCGAGCGCGAACAGCTGGTGCTGTCGCTGTACTACGAACAGGAATTGAACCTGAAAGAAATCGGCGCGGTGCTCGGGGTGAGTGAATCCCGGGTCTGCCAGATCCACGGCCAGGCGGTATTGCGCCTGCGCGGCCGACTGAAGATCTTCGAGGCGGCCGACGCCGGCCTCGAGAACCCTTGAAATCGAGGAAAGTGCTTTGAACAAGAACATGCGTATCCTGATCGTCGACGATTTTTCGACCATGCGTCGTATCGTCAAGAACCTGCTGGGCGATCTGGGCTTCACCAATACGGCCGAAGCCGAGGACGGGCATGCCGCGCTGGCGTTGTTGCAGAGCCAGCCGTTCGACTTCGTGGTCACCGACTGGAACATGCCGGTGATGACCGGCATCGACCTGCTCAAGGCGATCCGCGCCGACGCCAAGCTGAAAACCCTGCCGGTGCTGATGGTGACCGCTGAAGCCAAGCGCGAGCAGATCATCGAAGCGGCCCAGTCCGGCGTGAACGGCTACATCATCAAGCCGTTCACCGCGCAGACGCTGGAAGAGAAGCTCGGCAAGATCTTCGAACGCCTGGCAGCGAGCGCCTGATGGAAACCCTCAGCGACAAATCGGCGCTGGTGCAGCGCCTGCAGGACGCCCTGGCCGCGCTGGAAGGCGGCGACGAGGCGGGCTGGCGCCGGGAAATCGACGCGCTGGCCGCGCTGCGCACGCAGCCGATGATGGCCGGCCTGAACCGGCTCGCCCGCGAGCTCGGCCAGGCACTGGGCGAACTGCCCAGTCTGCCCAGCGAAGCCGGCGAACTGGATGACGCCTGCGCGCGCCTGGACCACGTGGTGGCGATGACCGAACAGGCCACCCACCGCACCCTGGACCTGGCCGAGGAATGCCGTGCGTTGACCGAGCAGCTGCGCGCCAACGGGCTCAGCCCCGACCAGGACCTGCAGCTGGACCGGATCCGCCACAACCTCACCGAGATCGCCCTGACCCAGAGCTATCAGGACCTGACCGGGCAGATCATCCGCCGCGTGGTGGGCATCGTGCGCCGCGTGCACGAAGGGTTCGGTGCGCTCGGCCTGCCGCCGCAGGACGACGACGCGCGCAGGCGCGACACCGGACTGGCCGGCCCGGCCGTCACCGGGCTTGACCGCCACCAGGTATCCCAGGTCGACGCTGACGACCTGCTCTCCGATTTGGGGTTGTAAGACGATGAGTGCTGTTCCGGACGACATTGCCGCCGATTTCATTCTCGAGGCCCAGGAGATCCTGGATCGCCTCGGCGAACAGCTGGTGTCGCTGGAGCAGTCGCCCCAGGATACGGATCAGCTCAATGCCGTGTTCCGCGGCTTCCACACCCTCAAGGGCGGTGCCGGCTTCCTCGGCATCCAGGCGATGGTGGAGCTGTGCCACGCCGCCGAAGAGACCCTCGGCATGGCCCGTTCCGGCCAGGCCACCCTGCAGGCACACCACTTCGACGCCGGCCAGCAGTCGCTGGACTACCTGCAGTCGATGCTGGACTCGGTCTCGGCCGGCACCGAGCCGGGCTACGCACCGCCGGAGCTGATCGCCCAGTTCGACGTCAACGGACCGGCCACGCCGGCGCCGGTGGCCGCCCCGGCGGCCGCGGGTGCACTGATCACCGATGACGAGTTCGAGGCGCTGCTCGACCAGCTGCATGGCGGCGCGGCACCGACCGCCGTGGCGCCGGCCAAGGCCGCCGATGGCCTGATCGGCGAAGACGAATTCGAAGCCCTGCTCGACCAGCTGCACGGTGGCGCCGCCCCCGGCGCCCAGCCCGTGGCCGCCGTCGCCGCACCGGCCCCGCGTGCCCCGGCCCCGGCCGCCGCCAAACCGGCGCCCAACAAACCGGTCGCCGAGGCCGAGCACACCGTGCGCGTGGACACCAAGCGCCTGGATGCCATCGTCAATCTGATCGGCGAACTGGTGCTCTCGCGCAACCGCCTCAAGACCCTGCGCGCGCGCCTGCATGATGAAGAGCTGGACCGCGCCGTCTCCACCCTGGACATCGCCACCGCGCGCCTGCAGTCGGCGGTGATGCGCACCCGCATGCAGCCGGTGGGCAAGGTGTTCTCGCGCTTCCCCAAGGTGGCCCGCGACGTTGCCCGCTCGCTGAAAAAGGAAGTGGACCTGGAACTGGTCGGCGCCGAGACCGAACTGGACCGCAACCTGGTGGAGGCCCTGGCCGATCCGCTGGTGCATCTGGTGCGCAACGCGATCGACCACGGCGTTGAAATGCCCGACCTGCGCGAAGCCCAGGGCAAGCCGCGCGGCGGCCACGTGCGGCTGTCGGCCCAGCAGGAAGGCGACTACGTCAGCATCGAAGTGCAGGACGACGGCGCCGGCATCGACCCGGAGCGGCTGCGCCAGAAGGCCCGTGAAAAGGGCCTGATCGATCCGGAAGCGGCCGCCCGCCTGACCAGCGAGGAGTGCCTGCACCTGGTGTTCCTGCCCGGCTTCTCCACCAAGCAGCAGGTCACCGACATCTCCGGCCGCGGCGTGGGCATGGACGTGGTCCAGTCGCGCATCCGCGAGCTGAGCGGCCAGATCCAGATCCAGTCCGAGCTGGGCCGCGGCAGCCGCTTCATGATCCGCGTGCCGCTCACCCTGGCGATCCTGCCCACCCTGCTGGTGCAGGCCGGCGAGGACGTCTACGCGCTGCCGCTGGCGCGCGTGATGGAAGTGCTGCACGCCCCGAACACCTCGCTGGGCTGGTTCGACGGCCGCGCGGTGCTGGACCGCAAGTCGCACACCCTGCCGCTGGTGGACCTGCGCCATTGGCTAGAGGTGGACCCGGTGCCCTCGCCGCTGCTCACCATCGTGGTGCTGCAGGCCGGTGAAGCCCGCTTCGGGCTGGTCGTGGACCAGGTGCGGGGCCGCGAGGAAGTGGTGATCAAGCCGCTGCCCAAGGCATTGCGCGGCCTGCGCGGCTACGCCGGGGCCACCCTGATCGGCGACGGCCGCATGTCGCTGATCCTCGACGTAGACGGCCTGCGCTGACCTCCGGTAGCGCCGGGCGCTGCCCGGCGGCTTCTCCCCCCAAAAGTGTGACCGCCGCATCACCCTGTTCCGTCGGCGTCTCAAGTCCCATTCACACAAGCCGATACCGGACTCATGGATAGACTCAGCCTCATTGGACTTTTTCTCGCCCTGGCCTCACTGGTCGGCGGCAGCATCCTCAAAGGCGCGGGGCTGGCCTCGCTGTGGTCGCCGGCCGCCTTCGTGATCGTGATCGTGGGCACCCTCGCCGCGATCCTGCTACACACCTCGCCCGCCGTGTTCAAGCATGCCTTCAAGATCGTGCGCTGGGTCGTGCGCCCGCCGAGCAGCGACCGCCGCGAGCTGATCCAGCAGATCGTCGAGTGGAGCAACATCGCCCGCCGCCAGGGTCTGCTGGGCCTGGAAGCCCAGGTCGAGGCGCAGGACGATCCGTTCCTGCGCAAGGGCCTGCAGCTGCTGGTGGACGGCGTGGAGCCGGAAACCATCCGCCACATGATGGAGATCGAACTGGGCAGCCAGGAGAGCCAGGACCTGGCCGCCTCCAAGGTGTTCGAGGGCATGGGCATCTACGCGCCCACCCTGGGCATCATCGGCGCCGTGCTCGGCCTGATCGCGGTGATGAAGAACCTCGCCGACCCCAGCAAGCTGGGCCACGGCATCGCTGCGGCGTTCACCGCCACCATCTACGGCATCGCCTCGGCCAACCTGCTGTTCCTGCCGGTGTCGGCCAAGCTCAAGAGCGTGATCCACCACAACAGCCGCGACCGCGAGATGATCATCGAAGGCCTGATCTCGATCGCGCAGGGCGAAAACCCGCGCAACATCGAAACCAACCTGTCCGGCTTCCTGCACTGACATGGCCCGTCGCAAGCACCACGAAGAGCATGCCAACCACGAGGCCTGGGCGATCCCCTATGCCGACCTCATGACGCTGCTGCTGGCCTTCTTCGTGGTGATGTACGCGATCTCCTCGATCAACGAGGGCAAGTACCGGGTCATGGCCGATGCACTGACCACCGCCTTCGGTGGCGCCCCGCGCACCATCAACCCGGTGCAGGTGGGCAACCAGCAGGTCCAGGGCGGCGGCTGGGACAGCCCGTCGGTGATCAAGTCCGGCACCAAGATCGGCCCGTCCGCGCCGGCGCCGTCCAACGACCCCACCCTGCTGCCGGCGATGGCCTCGCAGATGCGCATGCCGGTCTCGGTGCACAACCAGGAACAGCTCAAGCGGGCCGAGCGCCAGCTCAACGGCATCGCCGACCGCCTGACCGCCACGCTGGCGCCGCTGATCGACCGCGGCATGATCACCGTGCGCCGCACCGAACTGTGGATCGAAGTGGAGATCAACAGCGACATCCTGTTCACCACCGGCTCGGCGTCGCTGGATGTGCACGCGCGCGACACCCTGTCCAGCCTGGCCAAGGTGCTGCACGACGCGCCCAACGGGGTGCGCGTGGAAGGCCACACCGACAACGTGCCGATCGCCACCGCACTGTTCCCGTCCAACTGGGAACTCTCGGCCGCGCGTGCGGCAAGCGTGGTGCATCTGTTTGCCGACCAGGGCCTGCAGCCCTCGCGGCTGGCGATGGTCGGCTATGGCCAGTTCCGCCCGCGCGAAGACAACGCCAGCGCCGAAGGGCGCAACCGCAACCGCCGGGTGATGGTGATCATCCTCGCTGACACCTCCCAGGGCGTGGACCCGATTGGCCCGCAGCTCACCGCCGATACCGAACGCGCCGCACCGGCCACCGCTGCGGCGGCCGCCCCCTCCCCCGTTTCCCCCATCGCGCCGGTGCAGTTGCCACCGGTGCCGGCTGGCAGCCGTGTCGGCGCCGCCGTCCCCCCTGCAATGAAGGAGTGAACCGCATGCGTATCTGGGCCATTGCCAATCAGAAGGGCGGCGTGGGCAAGACCACCACCACCCTCGCGCTCGGTCGCGGTCTGGCCGCGCTCGGCCACCGTGTGCTGCTGATCGACCTGGATCCGCACGCCTCGCTGACCCGCGCGTTCGGTGTCGCGGTCGATCCGCCGCCGCAGGGTGTGCTGGAACTGTTCGCCACCCCGCCGGCCGAGCTGTCCGCGCTCGCCCATGCCACCGCCATCCCGGGGCTGGACCATGTCTGCGCCCAGGCGGCGCTGGCCACACTGGAGCGCCGCAGCGCCAACCAGCCCGGGCTCGGGCTGGCGCTGCAGCAGGCGCTGACCCGGCACCACGGCCAGCACGACTACATCCTGCTCGACTGCGCCCCGACCCTGGGCCTGCTGATGATCAACGCGCTGGCCGCCGCCGACCGCCTGATCATTCCCACCCAGGCCGAACCGCTGGCGCTGCACGGCCTGGATGGCATGGTGCGGACCGGCGAGATGGTCGAACGTTCGCGCCGGCGCACGCTGCCGATGTCGATCCTGCCGACGCTGTTCGACCGCCGCACCCGCGCCGGCCACGAGACCGTCAAGCTGATGCAGGAACGGCACGGGCTCCGCGTCTGGGAAGACGCGATCCCGGTGGACACCCGCATCTGCAACGCCGCCAGCCTGACCGTGCCGTCGCAGTCGGACGACTACCCCGGCCGCGGCCTGGCCGCCTATCGCCGTGCGCTGGAGTGGATCCTGGCCGACGATGCCCAGCAGATGGAGCGCGCGGCATGAGTACCACCGGCGTGCTCGACGATTACCTGGAGCAGCTGCTCGGCGATGCCGTGCCGGCGGCCCCGGCCGTGGCGGCAGCGCCTCCGCCTGCCGTCGACGAGGACGATGCCGGCGGCGTGGCCCAGGCGATCAGCGCCGAGTTCGCCCGCCCCGACGTGGACAGCGACGCGCCGGCGGCCGATGTCGCCTTCGATACCCCGACCTCGGCCGGCGCGCCGGCCCACCTGGCGCTGCTCGACGAGCTGATGAACGATCCCGCGCTCGGACCGGTCGAGGCCGCGCCCACGCATGACACCCCCACCTCGCCGGGCGCGCCGGCCAATCTGGCACTGCTCGACGAGCTGATGAACGACCCCGCGCTCGGGCCGGTAGAGGCCGCGCCCGCGCATGACACCCCCACCTCGCCTGGCGCGCCGGCCAATCTGGCACTGCTCGACGAACTGATGAACGACCCCGCGCTCGGCCCGGTCCAGGCCGCGCCTGCGCATGACACCCCGACCTCGCCCGGCGCGCCGGCCAATCTGGCACTGCTCGACGAGCTGATGAACGACCCCGCGCTCGGCCCGGTGATCTCGCCTGCCCCGCAGGCAGAGGCGCGCCCCGGCTGGGACGACCTGCCCGACGAGGTGCTGCACGACAGCGCGCCGGTGGCCGTGGTCGCGCGTGCCGCCGAACCGGTTGCCGCGCCGACACCGACACCACCGCCGCCAGCACCTGCACCTGCAGCGCCGGCCCCGGTCGCGCGTGCGATGCCGGCACCGCTGCCGCGCCCCGCCGCACCACCGCCGCGCGGCGGCCGCCCCAACAGCTGGGAAGAACTGCAGGCGCAGGCGCGCGATCCGGCCTCCAGCCCGCGCGAAAACCGCCGCGCCAGCGAACGCGCCTCGCGCTGGCTGCGCCTGCGCTGCGGCACCCAGGCCTATGCACTGGAACTGCTGAAGGTGCAGGAAGTGGTCCTGCCGGTGCCGCTGCTGCCGTTGCGCGGCACCGCGCCGGCGATGCTGGGGATCATGAACCTGCGCGGCCAGGTGGTGCCGGTGATGGACCTGGGCATCCACCTCGGCAGCGGCCCGGCCGCCAACGATGCCAACACTCGCATCGTGGTGCTCGAGGAGGACGGCGAGACGATGGGCCTGCGTGTATCGGCGGTGGAAGACGTCGCCAACCTCACCGACTCGCAGATCGAACCGCCCGACACCGCCCGGATCTGCCAGATCTCCAACGACCTGTTCCGTGGCGTCGCCCGCGTCACCGCCCAGCCGATGATCCTGCTTGATGCCACGCAGCTGCTGAACTGAGGGCTGGCCGGTCGCGCCGGGCCTAAAGGTTCCCCTCACGGGGCCGTTATCAACCTCGGAACCGTTTGTCCGGAGCAACGATGAGCACTGTGGCCCTGGGTGGTGATCTCGGTATCGAGACCAGCACCGAGCTCAAATCCCGCCTGGCCCCCTTTGTGGACCAGGCCGGCGCACTGACGCTGGATGCCAGCGACGTCAGCCGTATCCATACCGCAGCAATGCAGGTCCTGTGCGCATTCGTCGACGCCCGCCGCCAGGCGGGCCATGCGACCGGATTCGACGGTTGCACTGCAACCTTCCGTGACGCCGCGCGCCTGCTCGGCGTCACCCAGGCCCTGGGCCTGGATGCACCCCATGACAACCTGAAATCTGTGGAGAACGCTGCATGAGCGCACGTATCTTGGTGGTGGACGATTCGGCGTCGATGCGCCAGATGGTCTCATTCGCCCTCACCTCGGCCGGCTTCACCGTCGAAGAAGCCGAAGACGGTGCGATCGCACTCGGCCGGGCCAAGGGTCAGCGCTTCAATGCGGTGGTCACCGACGTCAACATGCCCAACATGGACGGCATCTCGCTGATCCGCGAACTGCGCCAGCTGGCCGACTACAAGTTCACGCCAATGCTGATGCTGACCACCGAGTCGGCCGCCGACAAGAAGTCCGAAGGCAAGGCCGCCGGTGCCACCGGTTGGCTGGTCAAGCCGTTCAATCCCGAACAGCTGGTCGCCACCGTACAGAAAGTGCTGGGCTGAGTCCCAGCCCGCTTCGCTTCCGCCCTCCCCCCTTCCCGCAACCGGACCCAACGCACCATGAGCATGGATCTGCAACGTTTCCACGCCACGTTCTTCGAAGAAAGCCGCGAAGGGCTGGATGCGATGGAGGCCGGACTGCTGGCACTCGAATCGGGCCAGCAGGACCCGGAGATCATCAACTCCGTGTTCCGCGCCGCGCATTCGATCAAGGGCGGCGCCGGCACCTTCGGCTTCGACGCGATCGCCGCGTTGACCCACGTGCTGGAAACGCTGCTGGATGAACTGCGCGCCGGCAAGCGCGCACTGGAACCGGCTGCCGTGGACGCCATGCTGTCCTCGGTGGACGTGCTGCGCGCCCTGCTGCGTGAAGCCGAACATGGCCAGCCCGCCGATCCGCAAGCGGTGGCCAACGTCAAGGCGCGCCTGGAAGCGGTGCTGTCCGGCCAGGCCGTGGCGGCTGCCGCCCCGGTCGCCGCCGCACCAGTGGACGATACGCCGGAAGCCTGGCAGATCGGCTTCGTGCCGTCGCCGTCGCTGTTCATGAGCGGCAACGATCCGCTGCGCATCATCCGCGAGCTGGAGCACCTGGGTTCGCTGCAGGTCGCTGCACGCATGGAGCGCCTGCCCGGGTTCGCCCAGCTCGATCCGCTCGAAGCCCACCTGGCCTGGGACCTGGGCCTGGTCGGCAAGGTGCCGCGCAGCAAGATTGAAGACACCTTCGCGTGGGTGGTGGACGACTGCGAACTGGACATCCGTCCGGCTGCGCCGCCGAGCCTGGCCACCAGCGCACCGGCGGCACCGGCCGCGGTCGCCGCCCCCGCTGCGGCAGCCGCACCTGTGGCCGCTGCTGCTGCCGCGCCGGCCGCCGCCGCCGCGCATGAAGCGGAAACCTCGATCCGCGTCGCCGTTGAAAAGGTCGACGCCCTGATCAACCTGGTCGGCGAACTGGTCATCACCCAGGCCATGCTCAAGCAGGTCTCGCACGCCCTGGACCCGGTCCATGCCGAGCAGCTGTTCGCCGGCCTGGACCTGCTCGAACGCAACACCCGTGACCTGCAGGAAGCGGTGATCGGCGTGCGCATGCTGCCGGTGGACGCGGTGTTCCGCCGCTTCCCGCGCCTGGTCCGTGACCTGTCCTCGCGCCTGGGCAAGCACGTGCGCCTGCGCACCATCGGCGAAGGTACCGAGCTGGACAAGGGCCTGATCGAAAAGATCGCCGATCCGCTCGTGCACCTGGTCCGCAACTCGATCGACCACGGGCTGGAAATGCCCGACGTCCGCCGCGACGCCGGCAAGGATGAGACCGGTACGATCACCCTCGCCGCCTCGCACCAGGGCGGGCACATCGTGATTGAAGTCAGCGACGACGGCCGCGGCCTGAACCGCGACAAGATTCTGTCCAAGGCCGTCGAACGCGGCCTGAGCGTGCCGGACAACCCCACCGACGCACAGGTCTGGGACCTGATCTTCCAGCCCGGTTTCTCCACCGCCGATGCCGTCACGGATCTCTCCGGGCGCGGCGTGGGCATGGACGTGGTCCGCCGCAACATCCAGGCGCTGGGCGGCGAAGTGCAGCTGGAAAGCCAGGCCGGCAACGGCACCCGCGTGCTGATCCGCCTGCCGCTTACCCTGGCCATCCTCGACGGCATGACCGTGTCGGTGGCTGGCGAAACCCTGATCCTGCCACTGGCCTACGTGCTCGAGGCCCTGCAGCCGCAGGCCGAAGACGTGCGCACGATGGCCGGCGAAGGCCGCGTGCTGCGGGTTCGCGGCGAGTACCTGCCGATCCTGTCGCTCAGCGAGTACTACGGCTACAGCGGGCGCACCAAGGACGATTCGCTGGTGGTGGTGGTCGAAGGCGATGGCCAGAAGATCGCGCTGGAAGTGGATGAACTGGTTGGCCAGCAGCAGGTGGTGGTCAAGAACATCGAGAACAACTACCGCCGCATCAGCGGGGTCTCCGGCGCCACCATTCTGGGCGACGGCCGCGTCGCGCTGATCGTGGATATCGGCGGCCTGGTGCGTTCGCTGCGGATGCCGCAGGCGGCGTAGTGCGCGCGTACTACGGGTGAATGCACGCCCCCGCCACATGCGGGGGCGTTTTGTTCTGCGCGCCCCGCACAGGCGCCGATATGACGCGTGTAGTGCCGGCCGCTGGCCGGCTCCAGGCGTTCTCTGATGG
>NZ_JBMOWY010000051.1:0-100985 GCF_049310345.1 Stenotrophomonas sp. GZD-301
CACTACGCGGTCCCCGTTACCCGATGATCCGTTTGAAGGGCGGCAGCGCGTCGATGATGCGCTTGCCGTAACGACGGGTCAGCAGCCGCGAGTCGAGGATGATCACGCGGCCGGTGTCGGTGGAGGTACGGATCAGGCGGCCGGCGAACTGGGTCAACGTGCGCAGCGCGTGCGGGATCGCGATCAGGTTGAAGGCGTTCAGGCCGCGGCTCTCGAACCACTCGCCGAGCGTGGACGTCTGCGGGTCGGTCGGCACCGCGAACGGCACCTGGGTGATCACCACGGTGGTGCACGCCTCGCCGGGCAGATCCAGGCCTTCGCCGAACGAGTTCAGCCCGAACAACACCGAGCCCTCCCCGGCGGAGGTACGCCGCAGGTGCTCGTCGATCATTTTCTGCTTGGCCGTTTCGCCCTGCACCAGCACCCGCTTGCGCTCGGCGGCCGGCATCAGCTCGGCGACCTTTTCCATCTTCCAGCGCGAGGTGAACAGCACGATGCTGCCCTTGTCCCAGTCCAGCTCCTTGACCAGGTACTTGGCGACTTCCTTGGGGTGACCTTCCTTGTCATCCGGGGTCACCGGGAACGCCGGCACGATCAGCTCAGCCTGGTTGGGCAGGTCGAACGGCGAGGCCAGCGAGACCATCTCGGCCTCGGCCGGGATGCCGTTGTCGATCGCCAGGGCCTGGAAGTCGCCGCCGCCGGTGAGCGTGGCCGAGGTCATCACCACCGAATCCACCTCGTCCCACAGCAGCTTGCGCAGCACGTTGGCCGCCGATACCGGCGAGCCGTGCAGGATCAGGTCGCCGTCGCGCGACAGGGTGACCCAGCGCGCGGTCGGCGGCTGGCCCTCCTTGTCCTCGCGGCGCCAGGCCGCCCACAGGTTGTGCTGCTGCTCGATCATTTCCAGCGCCATCCCGAGGGTGCGCTGCAGGCGCTCGCGCGCGGCATCCTCGGGTTTGCCCTTGGCCACCTGCGCATGCGCGGCATGGGCCCAGTTGAACAGCGCGCGCGTGTCGTCGGCGAGCGCCTCGATGTCGGCCATCCAGATATCCGGCAGGCGCCCGTTGGGTGCGCGCCACATCGGCTCCTGCGCCGACGGATCGGGATGCCAGCTGCGTCCGACCACGTCGCGGAAGGCCTTGAGCTGCTTGCTGACGCGCGCCGCCACCTCGATTGCTTCGTTGGGCAGCAGGTTGCCCAGCTTGTCCTTGTCCACGGCGCGGTAGGCCGCCGCGATCACGATCTGCAGCCGGCCGGTGCGCTTGGCCATTTCGTCCATCGCCAGGCTGGCCGCACCCTGGTCGATGGCGACATTGCCGATGTGATGGCCTTCGTCGAGCACCAGCAGCATGTCGCCGGGCGGGGCGATCAGCGGCTGGCCGTTGTCGCTCTCGCCGATCGACAGCGCCGACAACAGCAGCGCGTGGTTGGTGACCACGATCTGCGCCTCACGCACCGTGTTGCGCGAGCGCAGCACCGCGCACTGCGCCGAGTAGGCGCACTTGCGCCCGGCGCATCCCGACGCCGGCGTGGTGATGCGCGAGCGCAGGGTGTTGCTGATCGTCTCCGGCGCGTTGTCCAGGTCACCGTTCCAGCGACCTTCGAGGAAGGCCTTGCTCAGCGACTGCGCCAGATCCATCTCGATCGGTGCCAGCGGGCGATCGAACAGCGGCTGCTCGTCCTCGAACATGCCTTCCTGCGCGCCATCGCCATGCGCCTCAGCGGCGTTGCGCGTGCACAGATAGCGGGTGCGGCCCTTGGCCAGCGCCACTGTGGCTTCGATGCCGGTGGCCTTGAGGAAATTGGGAATGTCGCGCTCGAACAGCTGCGACTGCAGCGCCACGGTGCCGGTGCTGATCACCAGCTTCTTCTTCGTGGCCAGTGCGATCGGCACGCCGGCGGTCAGGTAGCCCAGCGACTTGCCCACGCCGGTGGGCGCTTCGACCACGCCAACGCCGCCGCTGTGCGACAGCGCACGCGAGACCACGCCGATCATCTGGCTCTGCGAACGCCGGGTGCTGAAGCCGGGAGTATTGGCCTGCAGCTTGGCGTAGGCATCGCGGATGACGGTTTTGAGCTCGTCGTTCAGCGCGCGCGGGGCTTCAACTTTTTCGGTCACGCCGGGAGGGTCCTGCCTGAATCATGGCAGGTATTTTCTCATGCCCACGGCATGGCCGTGGCCGGCATTGGTTCAGTTCCGCGACGCGGCGCACGCCGGCAGACCCGGCGGCGCCGCGCACGCAGGGTCAGCCGACCGTGCCGCGCTGGCGCAGCGCGCGGGTCATCGCCCAGATCACCAGCACCAGGCCGAACGCCTCGGCCAGCGACAGGCCGAAGTGGGCGACGCCCAGCCACAGGCTGAGCGACTGCAGGTTCTCGTACTGGTTCTGCTCTACCCACCACCGCGGCAGCAGCGACACCACCATGCCGAGCATGCAGGTGGCCGCCAGGACGCCCAAGCCGGACAGCGCCACGGTGCGGACCGCGCCGCGCGGGCTGTCCACCACCCACACCAGGGCCACGCCCAGCGCGATCAGAATCGGCAGGCGTACGCCCACCACGCTCAGCATCGACATCAACATCCCGGCATCCATGTCCGGTCAGTCCTGCCCGGCCAGCGGCGCCAGCGTGGTGCGCAGCTCGGCATACACGGCGTCGGTCTGCGGGCGCACCTCGTGCCACTGCTGGAAGCTGGCTGCGGCCTGCTCCACCAGCATGCCCAGGCCATCGACGGTGTTGCGGCACTGCGCCGCACGCGCCCAGGCCAGGAAGGCGATGGCGGCGTCGCCGTAATTGAGGTCAACCGCGGTGGTCATGCTGTTGACCAGCGACAGCGGCAGCTCGAACTTCGCCTCGCGGTCGCGGCCGGCCGAGGTGGCGTTGACGATCAGCTCGAAGTCGCCCAGGTCGCGCAGGTCGTCCCAGTAGCGGCTCAGCGCACGCCCCGGCTCGCCGATCGCATCGACCAGGGCATCGGCGCGCTCGGTGGTGCGGTTCACCACCACCAGCTCGCGGATGCCGGCATCCAGCAGGGCCGGCGCCACGCTGCGCGCCGAGCCGCCGGCACCGAGCAGCAGCACGCGGCGGCCACGCAGGTCCAGCTCATGGCGTTCGGTGAGGTCGCGGACCAGGCCCACGCCGTCGGTGGTGTCGCCGTGCCAGTAATCGCCCTTGCGCAGCAGCGTGTTGACCGAGCCGGCCAGCTTGGCGCGCGAGGTGAAGGTTTTGCACAGCGCGAACGCCGCTTCCTTGAGCGGGGCGGTGATGTTGGCGCCCACGCCACCATCGGCGGCGAACGCCTCCAGCGCGGCGGTGAACGCGGCCGGCGACGCCTCGATGGCGCGGTAGTCCAGCGCGATGCCTTCCTGGCGCGCGAAGGCGGCATGGATGTGCGGCGACTGCGAATGGGCGATGGGCTGGCCGAATACGGCGTAACGGGCGGTCATGGGTGTCTTAAACTCCGGGCCTGGATTGGAACGCAAACCCCAACGGAAGCGACGATGCGCACTCCCTTGTCACTGCTCGCGCTGAGCCTGAGTTTACTCTTCGTACCGGGCGCGATGGCGCTTTCCGAGTTCGGCATCGAAGGCATGGGCGTGGTCTCGACCAAGGCCAACGAGGCCCAGGCCACCATCGCCCCGGACGGGCAGCGCATTGTCTGGGCGTCCGACCGCAGCGGTGGCGCCGGGGGCTGGGACCTCTGGCAGGCGGTGCTGCGCGACGGGCGCTGGCAGGACCCCACGCCGCTGGCGCTCAACACCGGCAGCGATGAAACCGACCCGTACTTCAGCCACGACGGGCGCTGGCTGTACTTCGCCTCCAACCGCCCCGGCGGTCGCGGCGGGGTTGACCTGTACCGCGTGGCGGTGCACGCCGACGGCAGCGTCGGGCCGGTGATGGCGCTGCCGGCCACGGTCAACACCCGGGCCAACGAGCGCCGCCCGGCGCTGCGCCCGGATGGGCAGGTGCTGCTGTTTGCGCGCGATGGCGCCGGCACCCGCGGCGGGTTCGATCTGTTCCAGGCGGCGGTGGACGCCGACGGTTTCGCTGCGGTGACGGCGTTGCCGGCCCCGCTCAACGGCCCCGCCGACGAACTGGGCGGCGACTGGCTGGGCAACGACGGCGCGCTGGCCATCACCCGCGTGGCCGATGGCCACGCGCAGGTGTGGCTGGTGGGTTGCGATCACGGCCAGGCGGCGGTGCCGCTGACGCTGTCGTTCAACACCGCCGACGGCCAGACCGGCGCGCCCGTGGTGGATGCGTCCAAGCCCAGTGAGATGGTGGTGGCGGGCCAGGCGCGGTCGCCGAAGGCCGGCGGGTTGGATCTGTATCGGTTGCGGGCGCCATCAGTGCCCGGCTGCGGGTAATCGCCACGCGGCCGGGCAGAGCCCGGCGCTACGGGTGCGCATTGATCAATACGCGCGCAACAGCGCGGCGCGCTGCTGTTCGTACTCGGGTTCGCTGATCTCGCCGTTGTCCTTGCGCTGGTTCAGCGCGGCCAGTTCGGCCTGTACGTTCGGTGGAAGGTTGGCCTCGCGCGCCAGCCGGGCGGCGGCGGACGGCTGTTCCGGCGCGCGCCGTGCGGCCCGGACCACGCCGCGGATCACCAGACCGATCACCACCGCAAAGGCGAGTACGCCCGTGCCCCAGGTGACCCACTGCACCCACCCCATCGTCTGCATCATCGTCGTCCTGTTCGCGTGTTGGCGCGTATTGTCAGCGTTCGCGCAGCCAACGCGCCACTTGCGGGGCGAAATAGGTCAGCACGCCATCGGCGCCGGCCCGCTTGAAGCCGATCAGCGATTCGAGCACGCAGGCGCGCTCGTCCAGCCAGCCGTTGGCGAACGCTGCTTTCATCATCGCGTACTCGCCGCTGACCTGGTAAGCGAAGGTCGGCACGCCGAACTGCTGCTTCACCCGGCGCACCAGATCCAGGTACGGCATGCCCGGCTTGACCATCACCATGTCCGCGCCCTCTTCCAGGTCCAGCGCGATCTCGCGCATCGCCTCGTCGCCGTTGGCCGGGTCCATCTGGTAGGTCTTCTTGTCGGCCTTGCCGAGGCTGGCCGAGCTGCCCACCGCGTCGCGGAACGGGCCGTAGAACGCCGAGGCGTACTTGGCCGAGTAGGCCATGATGCGCACGTTGACATGGTTGTCGGCATCCAGCGCGCGGCGGATGGCGCCGATGCGGCCGTCCATCATGTCCGACGGCGACACGATGTCCACGCCTGCCGCGGCATGCGACAGCGACTGCCTGACCAGCGCCTCGACGGTGATGTCGTTGAGCACGTAGCCGTTGCCGTCGATGATCCCGTCCTGGCCGTGGGTGGTGTACGGGTCCAGGGCGATGTCGGTCATCACGCCCAGCTCCGGGAAACGCGATTTCAGCGCACGGATGGCGCGCTGCGCCAGGCCGTTGTCGTCCCACGCGGCGGCGGCATCCAGCGACTTGCCGGCCGGGTCGATCACCGGGAACAGGTCGATCACCGGGATGCCCAGCTCCAGCGCTTCTTCGGCAACCTTGAGCAGTTCGTCGATGGACAGGCGCTCCACGCCCGGCATCGATGCCACCGGCGCGCGGCCGTCCAGTTCGTGCACGAACACCGGGTAGATCAGGTCGTCGGTGGTCAGCGTGTTCTCGCGCATCAGCCGGCGCGAGAATTCGTCGTGACGCATGCGGCGGGGGCGATAGTCGGGGTGGGCCATGAAGTGCTCCGGGGCGGAATGCGGGGTTACTGCAGCAGGTACTGCCGCGGTTGCAGCGGCTCGGGCAGCGGCTGCACGCCGAGGCTGTCGAGCAGGTCGATTTCGATGGTGCGCACCAGCGCATCCAGCGGCAGGTCGTTGGGCTCCAGCCCGAACGGCTCTTCCATCTCCTCGCCGAGCTGGTCCAGGCCGAAGAAGGCATAGGCCAGCACCGCCGACACCACTGGCGTGGCCCAGCCCAGCGAACTGGCCAGGCCGAACGGCAGCAGCACGCAGAACATCCACGCGCAGCGGTGCAGCAGCAGCGTGTAGGCAAACGGCAGCGGCGTGGACAGGATGCGCTCGCAGCCGGCCTGGATGCTCGACATCGCGTGCAGGCGGGTCTCGAACTGGGCGTACAGGATCGGGTCGAGGCGGCCGGCGCGCAGCGGTTCGGCCAGGTCGGCGGCGATCATCGCCAGCAGCTGGTCGGGCGCGTTCAGGCGCTCGCCGAAGCGCGCCTGGTCAGCCTCGGCTACCCAGGGCAGCGCAGCCAGCGCGACATCGCGCCCGCGCAGTCTGGCGGCCAGCGCATGGGCGAAGCCGATGCACAGGCGGCAGATACGGTCGCGGCGCGGCGCGTCGTCGGCCAGCAGCGCGGTGCACAGGCGCGCCAGGCTGCGCGATTCATAGACCAGCTGGCCCCACAGCTTGCGTCCTTCCCACCACCGCTCGAAACAGGCGTTGTTGCGGAAGCTGAGGAAGATCGACAGCACCAGGCCGAGCAGGGTGAACGGGGCCACCGAGACGCGTTCGATGCCGGGCGGATGCCACACCTCGGCCAGCGTGGCCGCAGCGACCGCCAGCAACAGGATCGCCAGCACCTTGGGCGCCACCGCCGGAACGATGGAGCCGCGCAGGATGTACAGCAGTTGCCAGCCGTGGGGACGAGGGCGAATGATCATCGGTGCAGGAAAAGCGCCCGGACGGGCGTAGCGCCGCCGGCAGCAGCCAGGGCGGCAGGGGGCATTCTACGCCGATGCGCGCCGGGGCCCATGACGGTGCGACCGTCTGTCGCACCGGCGCAGGCGACGCGGACCCGGCTCAGACGATGCCGCCGCCCAGACCCAGCCGCAGGATCGCCACGACGACCACGATGCCGTTCAGGACCAGCCCGGCCCAGGCCCGGCCGCGCTTGCTCGGATGCGTGAACAGGATGCCGATGGCGGCGATGATCGCCCCCACCGCAGCGAAGGGAATCAGGAACCAGTTGCCCCAGCCCAGCAGCGGAATCAGCGCCAGGATCATCCACAGCAATGCGAGGATGCCCCACAACAGACTGATCAATCCCATGCCGCGATTCCTTGTAGTGGTGGCCTGGCCCACCATAGCCTAAAGGCAGGCATGCGCGCGTGCGCCGGCCGGATCGGTACGCCGTTGCGGCGGCCTCACCCGGACAGTGCTAGCGTGAAGATGAGAGGTTGGCACCGATTCAGTCGCCAGCCCCGATGATCGCGCCACAGGCCGACCGGCCCATACCATCAGGGGTGATGCCATGAACATCCGATCCATCGCACTGCTGGGCCTGCTGCTGACCGTGGCCGGCTGCGCCAGTACCTCCAAGGTGATGCTGGGCCAGGCGCGCGCGCCGGTCGACCCGGCCACCGTGCAGATCTATTCGACGCCACCGGCCGGGTCGGTCGAAATCGCCCAGCTGGAGTCGTCCAGCGCGGTCGGTTTCGGTACGCAGGGCCAGACCGACGCGGCGGTCATGCGACTCAAGCGCGAAGCGGCCGCCCTCGGCGCCAACGGGGTGATCCTGATGGGCGTGGGCTCCAGCGGCTCGCCGGTAGGCATGTCGGTGGGCGCGGGCAGCTACGGCTCGCACGTGGGCGGCGGCGTGGGCATCGGCATTCCGACCACGCAGAAGCGCGCGGCCGGCGTGGCCATCTGGGTACCCAATCCCGTCGCGCCAGCGCATGCGCGCTGACGCCCCACGCTTTGCTGCGCCGCTGCGCGGCCGCCCCCTGACTCAGGGGGCTGTGTTCCAGACGCGTAACCGGTAGTGGGGGGGGGGGGGGGGGGGGGGGGGGGGGGGGGGGTGGGGAGCCTCCCTCTCCCCCCCCCCCCCCCCCCCCCCCCCCCCCCCCCCCCCCCCCCCCCCCCCCCCCCCCCCCCCCCACTACCGGGCGCCTCAGCGTTTATCGGTTTTGTACTTCGGCACGAAGACTTCGTTGACCGCCTCGGCGAGCTGGTCCGGCGGCAACAGGCCCTGATCGAGCAGGAAGTTGTTGAACGCCAACCGGTCGAAGCGGCTGCCCAGCGCCAGTTCGGTCTGCATGCGCAGCTCCAGGATCCGCGTGTAGCCGTAGAAATAGCTGCCGGCCTGGCCGGGCGCACGCACGGTATAGCGATCCAGTTCCTGGGTGGCCATCGCCTTGGACAGCCCCACCTCGTCGATCAGCACGCGTTCGGCGTTGGCGCGATCGGTGAGCCCCAGGTTGAGCATCGGATCGAGCATCGCGCGCGCGGCGCGCAGCAGGCGGAACTGCAGGGCGATGAGCTGCCCGTCCAGCGGTTCGTACGGCACCATCTCCGCTTCGGCATACAGCGCCCAGCCTTCGACGTTGACCGAATTGAACGCGAACATGGTGCGCGCCAGCGAAATGCCGCGCTCGACCATCGCGGTGAACTGCAGTTCGTGACCAGGCCGGCCTTCGTGCGCGCTCAGCGTCCATGCGGCCGAGCCGAAGTTGAAGTCGTCGTACTGTGCCGCCTTGTCGCCGGCCGCGGGATTGCCCAGCGGCAGCACGAAGGTGCCCTGCTGACCGGTGTTGCCGACCAGCGGTGCGGGCAGGAAGTGCGGCGCCGGCGAGGCGGCGCTCTCGGCCGCCGACCCCAGCCGCATCTGCATCGGCCGCTGCGGCACATCGACGATCTTCTCGCGACGGATGATCGGGTCGATGGCATCGATCACGCCACGGTAATGGTGCTCCAGCTGGTCATCGGCGATCTTGTCGCCCTTGAGCGCGCGCACCACCGCGACCGGGTCGGTCGGGTCGGTCACCTTCAGGCCCTTGGCCTGCACCACCAGCGGCGCCAGCTGGCGCATCGCCGAACGGGTTTCCATGAACTCCAGCTGCGCACGCTGCATCAGCAGCGCCGGGGCGATGTCGATGCCGACGCGCTTGAGCTGGAAGGCGTACAGCGGCGCCGGCAGGCGGGTATCGGTACGTGCCTTGGGCAGCACCTCGCTGCGTGTCCAGTCGCGGTACTCGCGCAGCTGCGTGGCGATGGTCTTCAACGCCTCGTCGGCGCCGGCCACCTTGTACTTTCCGAACAGCTGCTCGATGCCGCTGATGTAGGTGTCCACGTTGGCCAGCGACTGCTCGACCTCGATCTTCGTCGGCTGCAGCAGGGACGTGTCGGCCAGGCGCTCTTCATAGCGCTGGCGCGACAGCGTGGTGACCGGCTGGCTGCCCGGCGCCAGGCCGGCGTACCGCTTGAGGCGGTCCAGCGCCTTGGCGCGGCGCTCGGCCGGCACCTGGTCGGACAGCAGCAGGTTGAGGCCGCTGAACACCGTCTGCGGCGTGTCCGTCCACGGCAGCAGATACTTGTCGTTGAGCTCGCTGCCTTCAATGTTCTGGGTGGCCGCAGCAATCATGATCGCCAGGTCCTGGCGCACGTTGGGGTCGCGTTCGGTGGCCAGCTTGCCCTGCAGCTCGGTGCGCGCCTTGGCCATTGCCGCCCGGTAGCGCGCGCCGTTGTCCGGACCGAAATCGGCCACCTTGTCGTCGTAACCCGGTACGCCGAAGAAGCCGGTCTCCTCCGGCTGGAACGGGCCCTGCGCATCGAGCAGGATCTGCGCCAGCGCGTTGCTGCGGGCCACCCAGGCCGGGCTGGCGGGTGCCTTTCCGGCAGCCGGCGTGGCGGCCAGGGCCGGCGGCGCACTCAGGGCGGCGGGAACGGAGAGGGCCAGCGCAACGGCAAGGACGAGCGGCTTCATGCGGGAACTCCAGCGAAGAGATGCCTGCGACCCTACGCACTCAGGGCACGGGCGGCAATCGGCCGGAGGTCATGCGCCGCTCAGGCCTCCAGCGCCTGCACCGGCACCGAGGGCGGCAGCGCCGGCGCGGGTGGACACTCGCCCTGCGCCCGGCAGTCGGCCAGCTCGCAGCGGGTGACGGCCTCGGCGTCGTCCAGCGCCGTCAGGTCGATGGTGTGGGTGTCGCCGGTCAGCACATACATCACCGGATAGTCCCACTCCGCCTGCTGCCGCCGGCCGGCCAGGAACAGATCGCCGTGCGCCTGCGGCCCACGCACCTTCAGCACCAGGTCGGCCCGGCCGCTGCCATCGCTGCCCTGCTGCAACGTGCCCACCGGCAGGTAGCCGTCGTCGATCGGCTCGCCCAGCACCTGCGCCAGTTCGATGCTGCAGCGCGCGCGCCGCATCGCCTCCACGTAAGGTTCGCTGCCGCGGCTCCACTGCGACCAGCGGTCCACCGCGAACCCGGCCGCCAGCACGCCGCCCAGTAGCACCAGCAGAACCAGCGCGGGCATGGCCCAGCGCCAGTGGCGCGCCCACCAGCCGCGTCGTGCGGTGGCGGGGGGAATCGGGGGCGACGGTGTCATCGGCGTACTCCTTGTCGAGCCGGTGGCGGGACAACGCGATCAGGGCGCCAGGCAGCGCCCCAGGAAATCCTCGGCCAGGCGGTAGCGGTGCAGCGCGTTGCTGCCCGACAGGCCGTGCTTGGCGCCGGGATAGGTCATCAGCTCGAACGGCTGGCCCCGCTTCTGCAGCGCGCTCATCAGCACGGTGGCGTTGGTGAACAGCACGTTGTCGTCGGCCATGCCGTGGATCAACAGCAGGCGCGAGCGCAGGCCGTCGATGTGCGCCAGCACGCGGGCCTCCTCGTAGCCCTTGGCATTGTTGCCGGGCAGGTTCATGTAGCGCTCGGTGTAGTGGGTGTCGTACAGGCCCCAGTCGGTGACCGGTGCGCCCGCCACGCCACAGGCGTATGTGTCGGATGCCTTGGCCAGCAGCATCAGGGTCATGTAGCCGCCGTTGGACCAGCCCTGCACGCCGATGCGCGCCGGGTCCACCCAGGGCTGCTGCTTCAGCCAGGCCACGCCGCGCAGCTGGTCGTCCACTTCCACCGTGCCCTGCACGCCGTACAGCGCGCCGCCGAAATCGCGGCCGCGGCGCGGGGTGCCGCGGTTGTCCAGCGAGAACACCACATAGCCCTGCTGGGCCAGGTACTGGTTGAACAGGTGGTCGCCACGACCGGGCCAGCTGTCGGTGACGGTCTGGCTGGCCGGCCCGCCGTACACGTACACCACCACCGGGTAGCGCTTGGCGGGGTCGAAGCCGGTCGGCTTGATCAGGCTGTAGTGCAGCGGGGTGCGGTTGTCGGCGGCGGTGAGCGTGCCGAACTCGACCGGGCGCTGCGCATCCAGGTAGCGCGCGTAGGGATGGGCCGGGTCGGACAGGTCATTCTCGACCAGGGTGGCGATCTTCTCGCCATTGGCGCGGAACAGCCCGATCTGCGGCGGGGTGGTGGTGTTGGACCAGCTGTCCACGTACACGCTGGCGTTGCGCGCGAAGCTGGCGCTGTGCATGCCCGGGGCCTGCGACAGGCGCTGCGGTGCGCCGCCCTGCAGCGGCACGGCATAGAGCTGGCTCTCGCGGGAGGAGTCGATGCCGGCACGGAAATAGGCCTTGCCGGCCTCCTCGTCCACGGCCAGCAGTTCATCGACCGGCCACGGCCCGCTGGTCAGCGCGGTGACCGTCCTGCCATCCTCGGACACGCGGTACAGGTGTTCGAAGCCACTGCGTTCGGAGGACCACAGGAAGCCGCCCTGCTTGAGGAAGCGCAGGTCGTTGTGCAGCGGTACCCAGGTGCGCGAGGTTTCGGTGACCAGCGTGTGCTGGCGACCGCTGGCCAGATCGGCCTGGATCAGCTCCAGGGTCTTCTGGTCGCGCGATTGGCGCTGGAAGGTGAGGCGTTGCGGATCGCGCCAGTCGACGCGGGCCAGGTAGATGTCGGGGTTGCGGCCCAAGTCGATCCAGCGCGGCGCGGCATCGGCCTGCGGTGCGATCACGGCCAGCGTCACGGTGACGTTGTGGTCGCCGGCGGCCGGGTAGCGCTGCTCGATCATCTCGGTGCGGTCGGCGTACATCTCGTAGCGCTTCTGCACCGGCACCGGGCTTTCGTCGATGCGTGCGAAGGCGATCGCCGAGTCGTCCGGCGCCCACCAGTAACCGGTGTGGCGATCCATCTCTTCATCGGCGACGAACTCGGCCACGCCGTTGCCGATGGTGTCGCTGCCGTCGCGGGTGAGCTGGATCTGGCGGCCGCTGGCCAGGTCGATCACCCACAGGTTGCGGGCGCGCACGAAGCTGACGAAGCCGCCCTTCGGCGAGAGCTTGGCGTCGGTGGCGAAGCCCTCGCCGTGGGTGAGCTGGCGCACGGCCGCCTGGCCCTGCTTGCCCAGGTCGTACAGGTAGAGCTCACCGCCGAGCGGGAACAGCAGCGTGCGTGCGTCCGGCGACCACTGGTAATCGACGATGCCGGTCATCGCGGCGATGCGCTGGCGCTCGCGGCGGGCCTTCTCGGCGTCGCTGAGGGTCTCGGTGCCGGGCAGCACCACCTTGGAGTCCACCAGCAGGCGGGTCTGCCCGCTGGCGATGTCGTAGGCCCACAGGTCCAGCTGGTTGCGGTCGGCATCCTTGCCACGCAGGAAGCTGACGCGCGACCCGTCCGGGGCCACCTTGGGCTTCATCAGGGTCGGGCCAGACAGCGGCAGCGGACCGGTGATGGCCTCCAGCGTGAGTTTTTCGGCGTGGGCGAGCGAGGTCGTGGCGAGCATCAGGGCGAGCGAAGCAAACAGGTGGCGCATGGAGGGTTCCGGCAGCGTCTGGGCGACTCCCCGCCGCGCGCACGCGGCAGGGAACGCTTCATCCTAACCAAGCCGGCGCGGGAAGGCAGCATGACCTTGGACCCGCGCGCGCCGCGATCGGGCCTCAACGCGGGCCGAACAGGTGTCTGCGCTCTTCCTCGCCCAGCGGTTTGCCGGCATCGGGATTGACCTGCGCACGCAGCGCGTAGGCACGCTGGGTGGCCGGGCGCGCGGCGATGGCGTCGTGCCAGCGCTTGAGGTGGGGGAAGGCGGCGAAGTCCACCGGCAGCGCGTCGTACGCGCCGATCCAGGGGTAGCTGGCCATGTCGGCGATGCTGTAGCTGTCCCCGCCCAGGTAGGCGCTGGCGGCCAGACGCTTGTCCATCACCCCGTGCAGGCGGCGCACCTCGTTGTTGTAGCGCTCGACCGCGTAGGGGATGCGCTCGGGCGCGTAGACATTGAAGTGGCCCATCTGCCCGCTCATCGGGCCCAGCCCGGCCATCTGCCAGAACAGCCATTCCAGCACCGCCACGCGGCCGCGGCTGTCGGCGGGCAGGAAGCTGCCGGTCTTCTCGGCCAGGTACAGCAGGATGGCGCCGGATTCGAACACGCTCTGCGGCGCACCGCCGTCGGTCGGCTGGTGGTCGACCAGCGCCGGCATCTTGTTGTTGGGAGAAATGGCCAGGAAGTCGGGTTTGAACTGGTCGCCGGCGCCGATGTTGACGGGTTTGACCTGGTACGGCAGGCCGGTTTCTTCCAGCATCAGCGTGACTTTGTGGCCGTTCGGGGTAGGCCAGTAGTACAGGTCGATCATGTCGTGGGCTCGGCGAAGGCGAAGGCCGAGTGTAGTGCGTGAGTTGGGTTGGCAGGGTCAATCCGGCCCGGTACGCTGCCGCCTCTCCCGCAACGCAGCATTCCAGCATGTCCCCTTCCCCGCCCCGCCGCCTCAGCCCCATGTCCTCCCTGATCTTCGCCTCGCGCTGGCTGCAGCTGCCGCTGTACCTGGGGCTGATCCTGGCCCAGTGCGTCTACGTATTCCTGTTCGGCAAGGAACTGTGGCACCTCATCCACGACGCCAACAGCCTGGGCGAGCAGCAGATCATGCTGATCGTGCTCGGTCTGATCGACGTGGTGATGATCTCCAACCTGCTGGTGATGGTGATCGTGGGCGGTTACGAGACCTTCGTGTCGCGCCTGGGCCTGGAAGGCCATCCCGACCAGCCGGAGTGGCTGAGCCACGTCAACGCCAGCGTGCTCAAGGTCAAGCTGGCCCTGTCGATCATCGGCATCTCCTCGATCCACCTGCTCAAGACCTTCATCGCCGCCGGCGCGCTGGACGGCCTGCCGCTGTGCCCGCCGGAACTGATGAACGCGGCCGCCTCCAACATCGGCGCCAGCAAGTGCAGCTCGATGACCAGCGCCGGCGTGCTCTGGCAGACCATCATCCACTGCGTGTTCATCCTCTCGGCGATCGGCATCGCCTGGACCGACAAACTGATGTCCGGTCCGTCGTCCAAGGCCCACGCGCACTGACGTTGCGCCCTCCGGCCGGCATCGGCGACGATGCCGGCTGGTCCCACCGGCCCGGCCCCTGCGTCGCGCCGGTGATGCTAGATTGCACACCTGCAGCAGCGCCGTGGACGCCGGGAAACGTCCAGGGGCGTCGGCCGGCCTGACCGCTTCAGGTCTTACGTACCGTCGTATTCAAGGGGAAGTTGGATGTCGCACGTCACCACGTTTGCCAAGGCGCGCCTGCTCGCGCCGGTCACCCTGCTGCTGGCGCTGGCCGCCTGCTCGGGCAAGGACGAACCGAAACCCGCCGACGCGCCGGCCACGCCCGCCGCCACCGGTGCCGCTGCGGCACCTGCCGCGCCGGCCGTCTCCGCCAAGGTGCAGTCGCTGGGCACCGAAGAGCTGCGCGAACTGGCCAGCAAGGCGCTGCGCGAGAACCGCATGTACGCCCCGGCCGGCGACAACGCGATGGAGTACTACCTGGCGCTGCGCGACAAGACCCCGGACGATGCGTCGGTGAAAAGCGCGCTGACCGACCTGCTGCCCTACACGCTGATCGCGGCCGAACAGAACCTCACCCGCGAGGACTTCAACGAAGCCCAGCGCCTGGTCGCACTGATCGAGAAGGTCGATACCACCGCACCGGCGCTGCCGCGCCTGAAGCAGGGCATCACCGGCGGCATGCAGACCGCGCTCAAGCGCACCCAGGAAGAGACCGACAAGGTCAAAAAGGACGCCGAAACCCGCGCCAAGCAGCTGGTCGAGCAGCAGCGCCAGGCCCAGCAGCAGGCCGGCGAAGCCGAGGCGGCGCGCCAGATTGCCGCCCAGCAGGAAGCCGCCCGCCGCGACACCGACCGCCAGGATGCCGAGCGCCAGGCCGCCGCGCGCCGCGAGGCCGAACAGCGCCAGCAGCAGGCCGCCGCCCAACAGGCCGCGGCCGCGCGCGCTACCCCGGCCGCCTCGCCGAGCCTGCGCCCGGTCAGCACCCCGGCACCGCGCTACCCGGCCGACGCGTTGCGCTCGGGTACCTCGGGCGAGGTGCTGGTGGAAATCACCGTCGGCACCGACGGCTCGGTAACCAACGCCCGCGTGCTGCGTGCCAACCCTGCGCGCGTGTTCGATCGCGAGGCACTCAACGCGGTGAAGCGCTGGAAGTTCGAACCGGTCGGCGCGCCGGTCACCACCCGCCGTACGCTGGCCTTCGCCCCCGAAGGCGGTTGAGCAGCACGCGGCATTTCTGAAGAAGCCCGGCACACGCCGGGCTTTTTTGTTTCAGGGCGTGACGTCTGCGCTGCGCCCGGTCGGCGCGCGCCGCCCTGCCTTCACCGCCACAGCATCCGCTCCCGATGCCGCTGCTGCGCCCGTGCGTAGATGGCCGGATCGCTGGCAAACTCAGCCATGAAGCGCGGCTCCGGCAATGCATGGGGGTCATCCGGTGCAATCGCGCACTCGGCCTCCAGCTCTGGCGGAAACACCGGTGCACGGCAGGTCTTGAACGTGAGCCAGCGGCTGAGCGTCAACGCGCCATAGATGGGAAACAGCAGCGTGCAGCGCAGCGGGAACAGCGTGGTGCCCATCATCAGGCACACCAGCATCCAGCAGTTGCGCAGCGTGCCCTTCGGCGAGAGGGTGATCACCCGGTCCAGCGGATCGTCGAAACAGTGTTCCGGCCCGTCCCGCATATAGCGGCAGATCAACGCCCACTGCTCGCGGATATCGTCGTTGTGATTCCAGAAGTGGCCAATGGTGAAGGTCTGCTGCACCTGCCGGTGGCGGTCGAGCAGATGGCAGCGCAGGTCGCGCAGGCCGGGGTCCTGCCCGCCACGGCCGATGTGGAAGAACGCATTCGGCGAGCCCCAGGGCACGACGACCACGCCACCGGGACCGTTGTGGCGGAAGAAGTAGACCTTGCGGGTGACGCGGTTGAAGCGAACCGGGTAGTGGGTGTACTGGAAAAGGTCCTTTCTCAAGTGCAGCGTCCAGAACAGCCACCACCCCCCTATGCCAGCGACGAAAGGGAACAGCAACGAGAGAAGGCTCTCCGTCATCTCTTCATGCATCGTGATCACGAGCTCGGCAACGGCCACCAACCCCACGAGAATCCCCAGCGACACCACCAGCTGAATGAGCGTCGGGGCCATTCCTTTGATCTTGAACGTGCGGTCAACAAACTCGATGTAGACGGAGTTGAATTTGACCAAACCGACGGCGTCGTCAGGTACTGCTCGCTCCTCTCCTGAAGGATTCAGCTCTGCCAACGCTTCAACGTTGGAGATGCTCCGGCCGTATTTGAAGGGAGGCTGCCATCCACTAAGCACCTTGATCTGCCCTCAATGCTCTAAGCGCCGCGTTCTGCGATTCCAGATCAGCAAAACACCCTGTCTTGTTCCCTCCGAAATGCATGGTCTTATCCAACCAGCGCTGTACGCCGTCAGGTTTGAACCACGCAACCACCACGGTGACGATGGCAACCACGATCAGCAGAATGATTGCGACCGGTATTCCGTAGCCGGACATCATCAGTGCAGAAGCCAACGCGCCTACAAATCCCAACCCCATCATGCTGATTCCATATGCCCTGTTGAGTTTCGCATCCCTGTAACCATCTGCGAACGTGAGTGCACCCAACACCACACCCGCCACACCACTCAACCAACGCCCACCCGCCTTCACCACTGCTGCCTTCGTGTCAGCCCTGAACATCCACCGGCCCATCGGTTCGGCGAGCTTCTGCGAGAACCACGGCAGCTTGGTGCCGACCTCCCCCATGACCATCGCTGCATCACCCAGCAGCGCCGCCACGCCTGCACTGAAGTTGGCCGCGAGCATCCCGCGCGTGTCAGCGGTCGCGGTGGCGAACTGTTTGTGGAGCTGGCCCAGGCTGGCCGATGCCAGGACCAGACCTGCCATGCCGTAACCGAGCGAGGTGCTGCCCAGGTTGGACAGACTTGCGCGCATCGCGTCGTGCAGGTCCAGCACGGTCAGGGTGCGCATCAGCTCGGCCTGGCGCCCAGGACCGGTGATGACCGCCTTGGCGTTGAGCGCCTTGAACAGCCGCAGCCGATCGGCGTCCACCAGCGCGACCATGCCGAACCGGAACCTGCCATCACGGATGTCGACGTCGGTGGTTTCAATCACTTCGGCGGCCGCCGCGGCGGCCTGCTGCGCGCTGTTGAGGCCTGCATGGGCTGCCAGGCGCATTGCCAACGCCTTGCGCGCCCGTTTGGGCGTGGTGTGCCCGACCAGATCGACCAGCTCGGTCCCGGGTGAGGCGGACTGCGCCAGCGCAGTGAGCAGCCCTACCTGCCAGCGAGCGGGCAGCCTACCGACGTCCTGGGCGACCAGGCTGCCGATCTCCGTGCCGATGATGCGCGACATCGGGCCGGAGAGCTGTTCCACCAGCCGTGCCGTGCCTTGGAACATACCGCCGAGCTTGGCGTCCGTTTCGGCATCCAGCAGACCCTTGAGGGCGTTGGACAATCCATTGGCCGCCACCAGCCAGTCGCGCGCGCCGGGTGCGGTGGAGGTATCGGACAAGGTGTCCTTCCATACCGCGATCAACCCGTCCTGGTTCCACATCTGGGCGCGCAGCACGATGGCGTCGGGGTCGAGCGGATCGCCGTGGGTGAGGCAGTCCAGCACGTACTGGAAGACCTTGCCGCGCGAGGTCGCATCGCGCAGCAGCGTGGTGACCACTTCCTGGTAGAGCACACCGCTGGTGGTGTTGGCGCTGTCGAAATGGCCGGTCATATGCTGCCTGAAGGCCGTGGCGGACAGCCAGGCGATGTAGGCATCGTCGAGCGCCGCGATGTTCTTCTCGTAGAACGCCTGCTGCTCCACGGCGTAGGTCTGCGTGAGCCACCGTGCGTGTCCGTCGTCGTCGCGAAGGTGCCTGCGGTACTTCTTCCACGAGGCCTGCCCGAACTGGAGAACCTCCGCTTCGTCCTGTACCGCGAACACGTCGTTGGTCCAGGTGGGCAGGGGCCGGGCCAGCTGATCCGACCCGGTCCTGCCACCCAGCACGGTCACCACGCCCCTGCCCAGGCGGGCGTTGCGTCCACGCCGGTGCGCTTCGTCTTCGAGCGCACCCTGGCCGATCGCCGCCTGCAGCGCGGCGATGGCGGCGGCCGATTGGCGCTTTTCCTGCCGCTCGGGTTCGTTCTCCCATTCCAGTATCCGGGCGATGGCAAGCTGGTTTAGGTCGGCGATGATGCCGACCGGGTCGTCCAGCGCCACCAGCGCCGGGGCCACGGCCAGTGGATGCCCGGGGGTGACCTGCCGCCCCGCCAGGCGGGCCTGCGCGCTCAGCAGATCGATCTGCGCGCGCGAGTATTGATCGGGCGCGCACAGGCTGTGCTCCAGCGTCTTGGCGCCGGGCAGCACGTTGACGGTCGGCAGGTTGGTCACGTCCGGCGTGTGCGAGCGCGGCCGGTCGGCCGCTGCGGCGTGGAACTCGGCCACCTGGTCCACTGCCTGGTGCAGGGCGGCAACATGCGGTTGTGCGGTGGCCGATGCGGCCCATCGGCCGACATCGATACGTCGCATGGTGCGGGCGCGATAGCGCGCATCCCGGTGCCGCTGCCAGACCCGCTGCGTCCACGGTGCAGTGCTGAACGCCACCCACAGCGCGGTGCCGAACGCGGCATCCGGAACGACGATGCATTTGGCGAACAGGGCACTGCCATGCCGCGAACAGCGCGCCGGCGTGTCATCGCTCTGCGGCGGCGGGGTGGCATCGCGGATGTCGAACGCGGACAGGTCCCCGTGTTCGTTGACCTGCCAGGCCAGCCACTCGTCGCGCGCTTCGTTGTAGGCATAGACGTAGCCGCCACGCAGCAGGCGGAGGGTGTAGCGCGCATCGGCGGCCGGCAGGGCGATGTCCTGCACACCGGCCCCGAACGGTGCCACCAGCGCTGGTGCGGGCCGCCGGACGTCCTGGTCGGCGCGCGCCACCGCGTAGCGCGACAGCAGGATGGGAAAGCCGAAGGTGATGCAGTTCGGGCAGTAGGCGGGGTCGTTCACCGGGTCGGTCATGCGGCCGTCCCGAGGGTGGCGCGACGTTCGTACTGGCACGCCATGACATAGGACATGCCCCGCCCCCGCACGTGGGCCAGGCGCTGCCGCACCTCCGGGCGCTGCTGGAAGCCGCTGCCGTGGCGCAGGCGCTGGCAGGCGTACTGCCGCAGGTCGGCCGGGTCGTGCAGGCCCGCGGTGCGGGCCTCGCGGATGCCGTCCAGCAACGCACGCACCCCGCCCTCCCCCGCGCCTTCGCCGGCGTCGGCCAGATCACGCAGGCAGCGGTTGAGTACGCCCACCTGGGCCAGATCCAGCCATTGGCCCGGCTGCAGCAGCACGCTTGGCGAGGGCGGCACCGCCGGGCGGGCCTGTGCGCGCCAAGTGACGCTCACCGGCTCATGCCAGAGCCACGTTGCCACCGGACCCATCACGCAGGCCATCTGCGCGGGCGTCAACAGCCAGCGCAGGTGACGGAACACGCCGGCATCGTGCAGACGCAGCCAGTGCGGTCCCACGCCGGGCTGCACAAGGCGCATCACGCGCTGCAGGTGACTGCGGGCGGCGGGAGCATCGTCGCAGGCCAGCAGCGCGCAGAACAGCGGGCGGCCGTACTCGCGCAGATGCGCGTCAGCCTGATCGAGCAGCTGCAGCCGGCGGTCCCACGCGAGCGCCTCCAGCGTGACCAGCAGCGGCGGATGGCGCGCGCGTCCTGCCAGCCCTTCCGGCTGAAGTACGTGGGTGGGAAGGTCGGCGAACTGGGCCGGGGCTACGTGGCGCGGATCGATCAGCGCGTGGGTCTGCGCAAGAAACACGCGATGCCACAGCGCGACAGGGGCGGCGGCGGGGGAATCCAGGTCCATGAAAGGGCAGTGTCGATGGCGTCGTCCAAGGCTAGGAACGACACGCCTGGCAGAGTAGAGCCAGACCCGACATCCGTTCGAGGACGTCACAGTTCAACGATTGCGATTTTAAGGATAGCTCGCGATTTGAATCGCCGCTGCCTATTACAAGATCATCCAGCCCATCGCGATCAGCCCGAGATCGCCAGCCGCTCCTGGTGGTAGCGACGTACGGCGGCGAACCAGAGCACGGCGGCCAGACCGAAGCCGGCGGCCAGGTACACGCCCCACATCTGCGCACTGATGGTCTCGTGGCGGATGATCTTGAGCAGCATCTGGTTCTGCGCCAGGAACGGCACGGCGAACTGCCACAGCTCGCTCTTCAGCGGGTACACCATCAACGCATAGCTGGGCAGCATCGGCAGCAGCATCAACCAGGTCATGTGGCTCTGCGCTTCCTTCATGCTCTTGGCGGCCGCCGAGAGGAAGGTCAGCAGCGAGGTGCCGATGAACAGCATCGGCGTCATGATCAGCAGCATCTGCATCATCGGCAGGAAGCCCATGTTGAGCTGGCGTCCGGGGCCGGTGGTGGACAGCTGCGCGCTGAGCTTGAAGGCAAGCAGCGTGAGCAGCAGCGAGGCCATGCCCACCGCGCACGCAGCGGTGATCTTGCCGCTGACGATGGCGCTGCGCGACGCCGGCGTGGCCAGCAACGGCTCCAGCGACTGCCGCTCGCGCTCACCGGCGGTGGTGTCCATCACCAGGTAGGCGCCGCCCAGGAACGAGGTGATGATCAGCAGCAGCGGCAGCAGCACGGACAGCAGCAGGCCACGCTTGGCTTCGGCCGTGGCCATGTCCTGGGTGGCGATGTCCAGCGGCCGCGCAACCTGGGCATCGATGCCGCGGGCGAGCAGGCGCAACGCACCCACCTGCTGGCTGTACCCGCCCAATGCGGCTTCCAGACGCGAGCTGGGAATGTCCGCAGCGCGGCGCGTGCTGTCCTTGACGATCTCCACCAGCGCCGGGCGGCCTTCCTGCCAGTCCTTGGCGAACCCGGGCGAGATGCGCAGGGCGACGTCGATCTTCTGGTCGCGGATGGCGGTGGTCAGGTCCTGCGGTGCCGCCACCGTGTTGAGCCCTTGGGACGCCAGGAAGCGCACCAGATTCGGCGCGTGCTCGGCCCCGATCGTGGCGATCTCCAGCGGCTTGTCGATCTGCGATTTGACCCGGCTTTCGGCCAGCTTGCCCATCCCCAGGAACAGCAGCGGATACAGCAGCGGCCCCAGCAGCAGGGTCAGCGCGAGCGTGCGACGGTCACGCGAGAGGTCGCGCAGTTCCTTGCGCATCACGATCCACAACGTAGCGAACGAACTCATGCGTGCAACCCCTCTTCCGAACCGATCGCCTTCACGAAGGCATCTTCCAGGTTGGTTTCCCCGGTCTGTGCGCGCAGCTCATCGGCGCTGCCGGCCGCCATGACCGTGCCCTTGGCGATGATCACGATGTGGTCGCAGAGTGCGGCCACCTCCTGCATGATGTGGCTGGAGAAGATCACGCAGCGGCCCTCTTCGCGCAGCCCGCGCAGGAATCCGCGCAGTGCCCGGGTGGTCATCACGTCCAGCCCGTTGGTGGGTTCGTCGAGGATGACGTTGCGGGGGTCGTGCACCAGCGCGCGCGCGATGGCGGTCTTGGTGCGCTGGCCCTGCGAAAAACCGTCGGTCTGGCGGTCCAGGATGTCTTCCATGTCCAGCGCCTGCGACAGCACCTTGGTGCGGTCGCGGATCTGCGCGGCGCTCATGCCGTGCAGCTGGCCGAAGTAGGCGATGTTCTCGCGCGCGGTCAGACGCTTGTAGACACCCCGCGCATCGGGCAGCACGCCCAGCTGGCGGCGCACGGCCACCGGGTCCTTGGCCGCATCGATGCCATCGACCATCACCCGGCCCTGGTCGGGCGTCATCAGCGTGTACAGCATGCGCATGGTGGTGGTCTTGCCGGCACCGTTGGGGCCGAGCAGGCCGGTGATGCGGCCGTCTGTGGCCTGGAAGCCGACGTTCTCGACGGCCTTGATCAGGCCGGTCTTGGTCTTGAAGGCCTTGTGCAGGTTGTCGGCGACGATCATGGTTCCCATCCGTTGAACGAAGTGAAGGCCGGCACCGGGCTCAGTGCGTCCAGGCAGCTGGCGTCAAGCGCCTTGGCATCGGCGCTGTCCACGAACTGGCCCAGCAGGCGCGGCATGCAACCGGCGTTGATGGTGCCGTGGCCCTGGCCCTTGGCGAGCAGGTGGCGACCGTTGGGCAGCTGCTTGAGCACCTGTTCGGCGTAGCGCGGCGGCGTGACCGGATCGAACTGGCCCGACAGCAGCAGCACCGGCAGCGGCGAGGCGAACGGCGCGGTGAAGTCCTTCGGGCGGCTGCCCACGTTCCATACCG
Organism: Stenotrophomonas sp. GZD-301; assembly: GCF_049310345.1. Classification (NCBI taxonomy): domain Bacteria; kingdom Pseudomonadati; phylum Pseudomonadota; class Gammaproteobacteria; order Lysobacterales; family Lysobacteraceae; genus Stenotrophomonas; species Stenotrophomonas sp. GZD-301. The sequence continues at coordinate 22,382 of NZ_JBMOWY010000051.1, forward strand.
GGCAGGCCGCGAAGAACATCCGCGACACATCCGGGCCCAGCAGGCGATCAGAGGCCGCCGGTTCCTGGTAACGGTCGGCGTCTTCGGCGCAGATCACCGACCACTGCATGCCGCGGTTCATCTGCACGCCGAGGCTGCGCCCGGCCAGCCGGCTGAGCGACATCAGCGGCGCATAGCGGCCGTGCCCCGCCTCGTCCAGCACCACCGGCAGCAGCGAAGACAGCTCGGGCATGTACGAGAAAGCGAAGGCCAGCCCGGTGACGGTGTCGGCGGTCAGCACGTCGGTCTTGACCTCTGCGGTGCCCGGATCGCGGTACTCCACCTGGACCGGCGCAGTGGCCAGCGTGGTCATCACGTTGCGCAGCTGGGTGCGGGTATCCACCGGGAAGCGCTTGGCGCAGGCGGCATCCTTGCGGCACTGCGCCGACTGCAGCGCGATGGCGTCTTCGAAGGTGTTGGCGAAGTCGCCACCGACCACCAGGTCGTTGGGCGCCACGCCGTCGATCACCACGGTGCGGGTGTGCTGCGGGTAGCGCGCGGCGTAATGCTGGGCGACACGCGTGCCGTAGGAACCGCCGACCAGGTTGACCTTGTCCACGCCCAGCGCGGCGCGCACGGCGTCGAGATCGCCGATGGCCTCGGTGGTGGTGTAGAAGCGCGTGTCCGCACGGTCCTTGAGCGATGCAGCGCAGCGCTGCGCGTACTCGGCGATCAGCGCCGTGGTGGGGGGCGCGTTTTCGTCCAGCGGCAGTTCCTTGCCGTCCGCACCCAGGCAGGTCAACGGATTGGATTTGCCGGTGCCACGCTGGTCGATCAGGAAGATGTCGCGCTGCTTGCGCACCTCGCGCAGGGCCTGGTTGATCGGTGCGGCCACTTCGGTGGCGGCCTGGCCGGGACCACCGGCAAGGAAGAACACCGGGTCCGCCTTGCCCGCCCCCTGGTTGCCGACTTCCAGCCAGGCGATGTGCACACCGATCCTGCGGCCGTCGGGCGCCGCCGGATTCTCCGGTACCTGCAACGTCGCGCACTGGGCTTCGACATTGGCACTGGCCTGCGCGCTGGTCAGCGTGCAGGGCTTGAACGCGAGCGTGCCGTAACTACGGCTGGCGCCGGTGCCGTCCGACGCGGTTTCCGGCGCGGGCGCATTGCAGCCGGCGCACAAGGCCACGGCCAGCACCCCGGCCAGCCTCAACTGTTTCCTGGACATCTTCCCTGCTTCCCCTTGTTGAAAGTCATGCCACCACGACGAACCCGCGCGGCGGATGTGACTCAACTTACACGGACGCCGCGCCGGCGGCGACGGCCACAGGGCATGCCTCCGCGTCGGCCCGGGCACCGACGGCCCGGTCGCGCCCGTCGGCCTTGGCCTGGTAGAGCGCAGCGTCGGCGGCGGCCAGCAGCCCGGCCAGATCGCCCTGGCCGGTGTCGGCCGCCACCCCGATGCTGGTGGTGACCGGCACCGCCGTGCTGCCCACCCGGGCCGGCGCCGCCTGCAGCCGGCCGCGCAGCTGGTCGGCCCACGCCAGCGCCTGTGGGGGCGTGGCATCGGGCAGCAGCAGCACGAACTCCTCGCCGCCATAGCGCCCCAGCAGATGCGGCCGGTCTGCCACGGCGGCGGCCAGCACCCCGGCGAAGTTGCACAGCACCTCATCGCCGGCCAGATGGCCCCAGCGGTCATTGATCTGTTTGAAGTGGTCCACATCCAGCAGCAGCAACGCCAGCGGCCGTTGCTGCTGCCGGCATGCCGCCAGCAGCGCTCCGCCATCGGCCAGCACCGCGCTGCGGTTGAGCAGGCCGGTCAGCCCGTCGGTGCGCGCCACCCGGCGCAGGTCGACCAGCATCCGCTCGACCAGCAGCAGGACCAGCGCGAAACAGCGGGCCAGCTCCAGCATCACGCCCGCGATGTAGGTCAGGAACATCGGCGAGCCGGTGCGCAGGATGTCCTCGCCCGCGTCGGGCGCCACCGGCAGGAACAACCGGACCAGATACACCGCCCCTTCGGCGGCGAACACGGCGGCGGCCAGGCGGCAACTGGTGCGCTGGGCCGTGGGCGCGTACCGCAGCAGCAGCCTCACCATCCAGCCATTGAGCAGCACCGCGAACAGGCTGAACACGTCCAGCCGGATGGCCAGGTTGGGAAACGGGATGAGAAACACGGCGATGCCGGCCATGAACAGCGCCGCCAGCGCCAGCGGCTGCCAGAGCGGCAGCCGGTAGTCGAGATGGCGCGCCACCCCGCACAGCATCAGCACGCCGGCAGCGGCGATGGTCGCGTTGCCGAGCAGAATCGCCGGCACCTGCGGCAACTGCGCGCGCAGCCCCAACAGGGTGACGCTCACCGCCAGCAGCCACAGACTCAGCATCCACAGACGCAGCACCGGCTGGCCGCGCAGCACCAGCAGCAACAGTGAGAACCCGATCGCGATGCCCACGCACAGCAGGTACCCGATGACGGCGACGGTAGGAAAATCCAGGGTCATGCAGCCTCGCGCGCCAGAGCGGCGCGCGCATCTTAGCGTGGTTGGCCGGCGGCCGACGCCGGGTACACCGTCTCAACGCGCAGCGCGCCGGTCAGGTCCAGGTCCCGCGCCTGGCGTCCGCGCCGTGACGTGACGTGCTGGCGCGGGCGTTCGATATCGAAGATGGTATCGCTGACCGCCCAGCCCTGAGGGGCGTGACCGCTTTGGGCTACCTTCCCAAGGTACGGAAGAAAACACACGGAAAGGATGGATCCCGCCCATGAAACGAATGATGACAACGTCCATGCTGCTCGCAGCTGCAGTTCTGCTTTCCGGATGCTCGGAGCCGCAACCTGAGGTCCAGTGTGGCGGCGAGGTACGCTTCCACGAAACCAATGCGACGGAAGCAGATGCAATTCTGCAAGCCGTGCGTAGGGACTCCAGGAACTATTGCGTGGAAAGCGGCAGCGCGTGCGACTTTTTCGTGTCGAAGGACGACATTACCTGGACCGTAATGGCCCTCGTTCCCTCTGCCCACGAGGGCCGCTGCATATACGGGATTGGATTCGACAGGACCTACATTTACGACACATCCGGGCGCCTGCTGCGTGTCAACCCGGGGATCTGATCCATTCCGCCGGATCACGCGCGGCCGGGGTAGCAGGCAGTCTCGACGAATGTCCCGGTGAGCTTCCCGTCGTGGTCCACTTCCCGGGCGCCCACGATCGCCTCCGCTTGGGCGGCCGCATCCCACACGTTCAGGGGGAGTCTGGCGGGATTTCCTGCGGCAGCCGCGGCCGGCAGGGCGCCGGTTGGGGCAGGTGCCGGCCAGCGGCCGGCACGCCCGTTTGGCCCGGGTGTTACTTGCTGCTGACGTACTTCTCGCGGCGCACCTGCGGGGTCGGCAGGCCGGCCTCTTTCAGGGCCTCGAACGTGGCATCGACCATGTCCGGGTTGCCGCACAGGTAGGCGATGTCGGTGGCCGGGTTCGGCGCGAACTCGACCATGTGCTGCTGGACGTAGCCGTGGCGGACATCCGGATGCGGGTTCTCCGGCAGCTCGCGCGACAGGCACGGCACGTAGCGGAAGCCCGGGTGGGCGGCCGCGAACGCGTAGAAGTCGTCGCTGTAGAGCAGTTCGGTGGGGGTCCGCGCGCCCTGCAGCAGCACCACCTCCACGCCGCGCTCGCGCATGGCGGTGGCCAGCAGGGGCAGCATCGAGCGGTACGGGGTGACCCCGGTGCCGGTGGCGATCAGCAGGTAGCGGGCGTTGTGGTCGCCCGGCATCAGGCAGAACCGCCCGAACGGACCGCTGGCGGTCACATGGCCGCCGATATCCAGGCCCTCGAACAGGGCCGTGGCGGCCCCGCCGGGGACGAAACTGACGGCGATATCGACCGCGTCGCCGGCGCCGAGGGCATGGTCATGAATGGTCGCCAGCGAGTAGCTGCGCTTGGTGGCAGTGCCATCGGCGTACTCGAAGTGGACCTGGATGAACTGGCCGGGCTGGAAATCCAGCGGCTGGCCGTCATCGCGCAGGAACTGGTAGTGGCCGACGGTGGGCGCCAGCATCCGCCGGTCGACCAATTTGAGAGGAAATTGAACAGGCACGTGTTCGGGACAGTGTGTAGCCGGGGCAAGCCCTCGGGGCCTTCTATAATAGCCGCTCCCCGCCCCTATCCAGCGCCGCCCCTGGGCGCGAAGGCAAGAGCTTGGCTTCCCAGAACACTCCCGCGTCCACGACCGCCCCCGCCCTGCGGGTGCGCGACCTCCGCAAAACGTACGACAACGGCACCCAGGCGCTGAAAGGCGTTTCGCTGGACGTCGCCCCGGGCGACTTCTTTGCGCTGCTGGGCCCCAACGGCGCCGGCAAGTCGACCCTGATCGGCATCATCAGCTCGCTGGTGAATCTCAGCGAGGGCCGGGTCGAGGTGTTCGGCAGCGACCTGGTGCGCGCCCGCAGCGCCACCATGCGGCTGATCGGCCTGGTGCCCCAGGAGATCAACTTCAACCTGTTCGAGAAGCCCTTCGACATCCTGGTGAACTACGCCGGTTTCTACGGCGTGGCCCGCGCCGAGGCCGAGAAGATGGCCGAGGAAGAGCTCAAGCGCGCCCACCTGTGGGAGAAGGCGCAGGTGATGAGCCGCACGCTGTCCGGTGGCATGAAGCGCCGGCTGATGATCGCCCGCGCGATGATGACGCGCCCGCGCCTGCTGATTCTGGATGAGCCGACCGCCGGTGTGGACATCGAGATCCGTCGCGACATGTGGCGCGTGCTCAAGGAGATCAACGCCGCCGGCACCACGATCATCCTCACCACGCACTACCTAGAAGAAGCCGAGCACCTGTGCCGCAACCTGGCCATCATCAACCACGGCCAGATCGTCACCCAGGGCCCGATGCGCGAGCTGCTGGCCAAGCTGGACGTGGAAGGCTTCCTGTTCGACATCGACGGCACGCTGCCCGCGCAGCTGCCGGTGATCGACGGCGCCACCCTGATCGCCACCGACGGCCACACGCTGGACGTGGACATGCCGCGCGCGATGGACCTCAACCGGGTGTTTGAAACCTTGAACGCGGCCGGTATCCGGGTGCGCTCGATGCGGACCAAGAGCAACCGCCTGGAGGAGCTGTTCGTGCGCCTCACCGGCAACCAGGAGAACGTGGCATGAGCAGCACCCCCACCCCCGTCCTGACCGACGGCCAGCGCAACCGCATCGCGCTGATGACCATCGTGCGCCGTGAAGTGGCGCGCATCCTGCGCATCTGGGGCCAGACCCTGGTGCCGCCGGCGATCACCATGACCCTGTACTTCCTGATCTTCGGCAACCTGATCGGTTCGCGCGTGGGCGAGATGGGCGGCTACAGCTACATGCAGTTCATCGTGCCGGGCCTGGTGATGATGAGCGTGATCCAGAACAGCTACGGCAACATCAGCTCGTCGTTCTTCGGTGCCAAGTTCGGCCGACACGTGGAAGAACTGCTGGTCAGCCCGATGCCGAACTGGGTGATCCTGTGGGGCTACGTGTCCGGTGCGGTACTGCGCGGCCTGATGGTCGGCGTCATCGTGCTGATCATCGCCATGTTCTTCACCCCGGTGCGCATTCCGCATCCGCTGGTGACGCTGACCACGGTGCTGCTGGGGGCGACGATCTTCTCGCTGGCCGGCTTCATCAATGCCGTGTACGCCAAGAAGTTCGACGACGTGGCGATCGTGCCGACCTTCATCCTGACCCCGCTGACCTACCTGGGCGGCGTGTTCTACTCGGTGAAGCTGCTGCCGACGTGGGCCGAAGCGGCCACCCATGCCAACCCGATCTTCTACATGGTCAACGCATTCCGCTACGGCCTGCTGGGCACCAGCGACGTACCGCTGTGGGTGGCCTACGCGCTGATGATCGGCTTCGTGGTGGCCCTGACCGCCCTGGCCCTGTGGCTGCTGCGCCGTGGCGTCGGCATGCGCAGCTGACGTAGCGCCGGCCGCTGGCCGGCCCCAAAGCACAGGTAGTGCCGGCCGCTGGCCGGCTCCAAAGCACACGTAGTGCCGGCCGCTGGCCGGCTCTCGAAAACAAGGAACAGTGACGATGCGCATTCTGGTATTGGGCGCCGGTGGTACCGGCGGTTACTTCGGCGGCCGGCTGGCCCAGGCCGGCGTGGACGTGACGTTCCTGGTGCGCCCGGCACGCGCGGCGCAGCTCGACCGCGACGGCCTGGTCATCCGCAGCCCACTCGGCGACGCGGCGTTCCCGGTGCGGCACGTCACTGCCGAGGCGCTGCCCGCGCTGGCGGCGGCGCAGCCGTTCGATCTGGTGCTGCTCAGCTGCAAGGCCTACGACCTGGACAGTTCGATCGACGCCATCGCGCCGGCGATGTCCTCGCGCACCACGGTGCTGCCGATCCTCAACGGGCTGCGCCACTACGCCGCGCTGGATGCCCGCTTCGGCCGCGATGCGGTGCTGGGCGGGCTGTGCTTCATCAGCGCGACCAAGGCCGACGACGGGGCGGTCCTGCACCTGGCGCCCCCGGCCAAGCTCACCTTCGGCGAGCGCGACGGCACCGGCAGCAGCGCGCGCGTGCTGGCCCTGGCGGCCGCCTGCGTGCAGGCCAACGTGGATCACGTGGCCAGCGATGCCATCGGCCAGGAGCAGTGGATCAAGTACACCTTCCTGACCACGTTGGCGGCATCTACCTGCCTGATGCGCGCCGATGTCGGCACGATCGTGGCTACCGACGATGGCGCAGCGATCGTGCGCGGCCTGTACGACGAATGCCTGGCCGTGGCCGACGCGGCCGGCGAGCCGATTCCGGACAAGGCCCGCGACGCGGCGCTGGGTGCCACCACCCAGGCCGGGTCAACGCTCAAGGCCTCGATGCTGCGTGACCTGGAGGCCGGCCGGCAGGTGGAGGCCGGGCAGATCGTGGGCGACATGCTGGCCCGCGCGCGCGCCGCCGGGCAGTCGGCACCGCTGCTGGCGGTGGCCTACGCGCACCTGCAGGCCTACCAGCGCCAGCGCGACGCCTGAGCATGGACACCGCCGCGCCGGCGCGCGTGCTGGTGCTGGGCATGGGCTACAGCGGGCGGCACCTGGCCGCCCTGCTGCAGGCCCAGGGCATCGCGTGCAGCGGCACCGTGCGTGACCCCGGCACGGCCGCCGATGACGGGCTGACGCGGTATCGGCTGGCCGACGGCATGCCGGTCGATGAGGCGCTGCGCGCGGCGATCCGGCGCGCGGACGCGATCGTATGCAGCGTGCCGCCGGAGGATGCGGGCGACCCGGCGCTGCGTCTGCTCGGCGAGGCGCTGCAGGATGCACCTGCACTGCGCTGGGTGGGCTACCTCTCCTCCACCGCCGTATACGCCGACCGGGACGGTGGCTGGATAGATCTGAACGCCGTGGCCGATGCCACCGACGCGACCGCGCTGAGGCGTCTGCAGGCCGAACGGCAGTGGCGCGCGTTCGCGCAGGCACGCGGCATCGCCTCGGCGGTGTTCCGCCTGCCCGCCCTGTACGGTCGAGGGCGCAACGCGCTGGTGCAGCTGGCACAGGGCAAGGCCCGGCACGTGGTACGGCCCGGGCTGGTATTCAACCGGCTGCATGTGGAGGATCTGGCCGGTGTGGTGCTGGCGGCGATGCGACGCCCACAGGGGCACGCGCTGTATCTGCCCGCCGACGATGAACCGGCCCCGCCGCAGGACGTGCTGGCCCATGCCGCGTTGCTCAGTGGCCTGCCGCTGCCCGCCGCGCAGGCCTGGGATGACCCGGCCGTCCCCGCCTCGCTGCGCCGCTTCTACGCCAGCAACAAGCGCATCGACAGCCGCAGCACGCGGGAGGCGCTGCAATGGCAGCCGACATTCGCGACGTATCGCGACGGTCTGGCCGACGCCTGGGCAAACGGCGACGGCCACCGGTAGCCCACGACCGCGGGGCCTCAGGCCACGTCAGGCAGGCGGAAGAACGCGCGCGTGGCCGCCGTCGCATGGGCGGCCGTGGTCTCCACGTCTTCGCCCCGATCACGCGCCAGCTCCTCGACGATGTGCGACAGGAACATCGGCTCGTTGCGGCGGTCCTTCGGCATCGGCTTGAGCGAGCGCGGCAGCAGGTACGGCGCGTCGGTTTCGATCATCAGGCGGTTGGCCGGGATGTGCTTCACCAGCTCGCGCAGGTGGCCGCCACGACGTTCATCGCACAACCAGCCGGTGATGCCGATGTACCAGTCCTGGTCCAGGTAGTCGAACAGTTCCTGGCGCTCGCCGGTGAAGCAGTGCACCACCGCCGCGCCCAGTTGGCCGTCAAAGTTCTTCATCTGCGCCATGAAATCGGCGTGCGCATCGCGCTGGTGCAGGAACAGCGGCTTGCGCGCCCCATCGGCAGCAACCACGTCGGCCGCCAGCTGCAGCTGACGCTCGAAGGCGCGGTGCTGGGCCGGGCGCGGGGCGAAGTCACGGAAGTAATCCAGTCCGCACTCGCCCACGGCCACCACCTCGGCATGCGCATGCAGCGCGCGCATCTCCGCATCGCATTCGTCGGTGTATTCCACCGCGTGGTGCGGGTGCACGCCGGCGGTGGCATACAGGAAACCGGGATGCTGGCGTGCCAGGTCCAGGGCCATCGGCGAATGCTCGCGGCTGGCGCCGGTGATCACCATCTGCACCACCCCGGCGTCACGGGCGCGCGCCAGCACGGCGTCGCGGTCGCGGTCGAAGGAGTCGTGGGTGAGGTTGGCGCCGATATCGATCAGATGCATGGGGCTGCTGCGGGACGGGAAACCCCGCCATTGTAGCGGCTCGCCGCGCGGACTCAGTCAGCCCGCGCGGGTGCCAGCAGAACCTCCACCAGTTCCCGCGACAGACCGGCCAGCCGCAGCTGCCCGCCGTGCTGCTGCACGGTGATGAACGGCGCGTCGCCGCGGACGAAGCGGTCATCGCCGGGCACCGGCGTCAGGCCGGCCGTGCCCGGCAGCTGCAGGTACCACACCTGCGCACAGGTCGCCTCCAGCGCGGGCTCCGGTTCGGGATAGAGGCCACCGCGCCCGATGACCGTGGCCGTGCGCAGCAGGGTCAGCAGGTGGGCCAGCAGATCGCTGCGCCGCTCGCCGGGCACGTCCAGGGTGTCGGCAAATGCCTCGGGCGCGGTGCTCATCGCCATCAGCGCGGCACTGGCGCGCGATGCCGGCACTACCGTGGCGTCCACGGACCGGCCAGCGTCCACCTGCGCCTGCCAAAGGGCGTCACTGGCAGCGTGCAGGTACGGCTGCATGTCCTGCGCGAAGCGCTGCTGCCAGACGTCGAACTGGCGCTGTGCGGCGGCCCGGTCCCATGCCGGCAGCGGACAGCGCGCGGGCCGGTCATGGCGCTCCCAGTGCGTTGGCAGGCCCAGCGAGGCGCAGGCCGCGCAGACCATCCCGCCGGATGCGTCCTGCACGAAACGCAGGTGGCGTGCTCCGTCGTTGCCGCAGCGGTCGGCGTCGTCGAGCAGCAACTGGAAGCCGTCGGCCTGCCGGCACAACGCCAGGAGGTTCCTGCGGCGGTCCAGGGTGCTGCCGGTCAGCACGTTGGTCATGAGGTAGGCGACGTCGTCGTCCAGCTGCACGCTCGGATACACCGCCTCGCGCAGCGTGCCGTCGGCCACCGCGCGCCGGATCGCGGCGTCATCGCTCAACCCCACCGGCAGATAGCGCGCCTCGATCCGGGCGCGCACCAGCATGGCCCAGTGATTGCCGTCGTACGGCGCGTTCAGCGGTGCGCCGGCATCCACCGGTTCCTCGGCGAACGTGGCAAACGACGCGACCGCGCACGAGACCAGCACCAGCAGCACGCGTACAACACCGAGCATCCAGATCTACCGTGGTTCCGGGGCGGCACAGGGAACCACGCCGGCCGCGCGCTGGCAATGCGCAGCGGTGCGGACGCCGTATCCTACTGCGATGAGCACCCCGATTTTCCCGATTGCCGCACTGCTGCCCCAGGTCCTGAACGAACTGGAGGCGCACACGCGCCTGGTGCTGGAAGCGCCACCCGGCGCAGGCAAGACCACCCAGGTGCCGCTGGCGCTGCTGGACGCGCCGTGGCTGCAGGGCCGGAAGATCATCATGCTCGAGCCGCGCCGGGTGGCCGCGCGCAGTGCCGCGCAGTTCATGGCGCGCCAGCGCGGCGAAGAGGTCGGCGGAACGGTGGGCTACCGCATCCGGTTCGAGAACAAGGTGTCCGCACGCACCCGGGTGGAGGTGGTCACCGAAGGCATCCTGACCCGCATGCTGCAGGACGATCCGATGCTGGAAGGCATCGGCGCGGTGCTGTTCGACGAGTTCCACGAGCGCCACCTCGCCGCCGATCTCGGCCTGGCGCTGGCGCTGGATGTGCAGGCGCAGCTGCGCGAGGACCTGCGCATTGTGGTGATGTCGGCGACGCTGGATGGCGAGCGGCTGGCGCAGTTCCTCGACGCGCCGCGCCTGAGCAGCGAAGGGCGCAGCTTCCCGGTGGCGATCAGCCATTTCCCCGCCCGCCGCGACGAAGCGCTGGAGGCGCAGGCCCGGCGCGCGGTGGAACAGGCGCTGGCCGAGCATCCTGGCGATGTGCTGGTGTTCCTGCCCGGGCAGCGCGAGATTGCCCGCACGCAGGCCGCGCTCGAGCAGGCGCTGGCGTCGGCGGTGCAGGTACTGCCGCTGCACGGCGAGCTGCCGGTGGAACAGCAGAGCCGCGTGCTGCAGCCCGATCCGCACGGTCAGCGCCGCGTGGTGCTGGCGACCAATGTGGCCGAATCGTCGGTGACCCTGCCCGGCGTGCGCGTGGTGATCGATGCCGGCCTGGCGCGCGAGCCCCGCTACGATCCCAACAGCGGCTTCGCGCGCCTGGATGTGGTCAGCATCGCGCAGGCCTCGGCCGATCAGCGCGCCGGACGCGCCGGACGTGTCGCGGAAGGATGGGCGTGGCGGCTGTGGCCGCAGTCGCAGCGGCTCGAAGCGCAGCGGCGGCCGGAGATCGCCCAGGTCGAACTGGCCTCGCTGGCGCTGGAGCTGGCCGCCTGGGGCAGCGACGACCTGCGCTTCGTCGATGCGCCGCCGGTGGGCGCGCTGGCCGCCGCGCGCGAGCTGCTGCAGCGGCTCGGCGCGATCAGCGACAGCGGCGCGCTCACCGCACCCGGCCGGCGCATGCTGGCGCTGGGTACGCATCCACGGCTGGCCGCAATGCTGTTGGCCGCCGGCAACGGCGAGGAGCAGGCACTGGCCTGCGACCTGGCCGCGCTGGTGGAAGCACGCGACCCGCTGCGCCAGGGCGGCGATGCACTGGCCGCACGCTGGCGTGCGCTGGCCGCCTTCCGGCAGGGGCGCGCACCGCACGACGCCAACCGCGGCGCGCTGGCCACCATCGATGCGGCCAGCAAACAGTGGCGGCGCCGGCTGCGCTGCGACACGTTGCCCCCCACCTCGGTCGAGGCGCACCGCCTCGGCGATCTGCTGGCGCACGCATTCCCCGACCGCATCGCTGCGCGTCACCCCACCGATCCGCTGCGCTACCTGCTCGCCAACGGGCGCAGTGCGCGCCTGTTCGATCCCAGCGACCTGCGCGGCGAACCGTGGCTGGTGGCGGTGGAGCTGCGCTACGAGGCGCGCGATGCATTGCTGCTGCGTGCGGCACCGGTCGATGAGAACCGCCTGCGCCGCGATTTCCCCGAGCGGTTCAGGCAGGAAGACGTGGTGCGCTGGGACGCCGACAAGCGGGCGCTGGTCGCGCGCCGCGAAACCCGCTTCGACCGCATTGTGCTCGACAGCCGTTCGGCCGGCCGCGTGGATCCGGCGCTGGCCGCGCAGGCGCTGACCGAGGCGGTGGCCGAACTCGGCCTGGCGGCGTTGCCGTGGACTGACGGCCTGCGCCAGTGGCAGGCCCGCGTGCTGGGCCTGCGCAGCTGGATGCCGGCGCTGGAGCTGCCCGACGTTTCCGACGCCGCGCTGATGGCCACGTTGCCGCGCTGGCTGACGCCGGCGTTCGCCGGCCGGACCCGGCTGGACGCGCTGGACGAAGCCACCCTCGGCGACGCCCTGAAGTCGGCACTGCCGTGGGCGCAGCGCCAGCTGGTTGATCGCCACGCGCCGCTGCGCATGACCGTGCCCTCGGGCATGGAGCGCGCGATCCACTACGCCGTCGACGCCGACGGCAGCACCCCGCAGGCGCCGGTGCTGGCGGTGAAGCTGCAGGAGCTGTTCGGCCTGGCCGACACGCCGCGCATTGCCGACAACCGCGTCGCACTGACCCTGCACCTGCTGTCGCCCGGTGGGCGACCGCTGCAGGTGACCCAGGACCTGCGCAACTTCTGGGCCAACACCTATGCCGAGGTGAAGAAGGAGATGAAGGGGCGCTACCCCAAGCATCCGTGGCCGGACGACCCGTGGACGGCCACCGCCACGCATCGGGCCAAACCGCGCGGCACGTGAGGCCGGGCGTAACGCGCCGTGCGCATTCATGGCTGGCGGCTGACCGGCCCTGCGGGTGCGGCGACATCGCTGCACGCAAGCCGCTACAGTCGTGATCCGGCTGTGCGGAGCGGATAACACGCCCTACACGGCCCACGCGCGACACTGGACAGGAACCGAGGCAAAGGACCCCCCATGAGCAGATTGACCGTGATTACCGACCGCGCCCTCGAGCGCGCCCTGGACCTGGCCAGCAGTGCCGGCGACGGCCTCAAGCATGCCGGTACCAACCTGCGCCACTTCGGCCCGCAGGCTACCGACTGGATCAAGACCGGCGCCGCGCTGGGTGCGGTCAAGACCGGCAGCAAGGTGGCCGCCAAGGTGGTACGCCGCAACCCGGCCGTGACCATCGCCGCCGCCGCCGTCGGTGTCGGCCTGCTGGGCTACGCGCTGTACCGCAAGCAGCAGAAGAAGAAACTCGCCAACGGTGGCGTGGTCAACGGCCAGGCGCAGCGCATCAGCGCACGCAACCGCCGCAATGACACCGTGGTGGACGAGCACAGCGACATCGGCAGCGATGCCTGATCGCGCGGCGACATCTGCGTGACATCGGAACCGCCGGCACTGCCGGCGGTTTCTTTTTGGATCATCTCCCGCCGCGTCTCAGTCGATCCGCCGCCATTGCCCGGGTTGCAGGCCATCCAGCGCGTGTGCGCCCATCGCCACCCGTACCAGCCGCAGCGTGGGCAGGCCGACCGCAGCGGTCATCCGCCGCACCTGGCGGTTGCGCCCCTCGCGCAGGGTGATCGCCAGCCACGCATCGGGCACCGTCTTGCGGAACCGCACCGGCGGCGTACGCGGCCATAGCGTCGGCGGCGGTTCCAGGGATTCCACCCCGGCCGGCAACGTGGGCCCGTCGTTGAGCTGCACGCCCGCACGCAGCGCCTGCAGCTGCGCATCGGTGACAGTGCCTTCAACCTGCACCCAATAGGTCTTGTCGGCCTTGTGGCGCGGATCGGTGAGGGTATGCGCCAGGCCGCCATCATCGGTGAGCAGCAGCAGGCCTTCGCTGTCGTAGTCCAGGCGACCGGCGGCATACACGTCCGGCGGCAGCCCGAACCCGGCCAGCGTCGCGCGCGGCGGCTGGCTGCGGTCGGTGAACTGGCACAGCACGTTGAACGGTTTGTTGAAGGCGATCAGCATGGTGGAGAAGACAACGGGGGACGGGACATTGTCCCATCCCCCGGGGCCGTGCGACGCGTTGCCGGCGCGCGGCCGGCCCGGTCGGTTACTTGGCGGGTTTGACGAAGCGCAGGGTCATGCGGTCGCTTTCGCCGATGGCCTGGTACTTCGCCGCGTCGGCCGCCGCGTGGTTGTTGGACGGCGGCAACGTCCACACGCCGTTCGGATGGTCCTTGGTGTCGCGCGGGTTCGCATTGATCTCGCTGCTGCCGGCCAGCGTGAAGCCGGCGGCCTCGGCCATTGCGATCACCTGCTTCTGCCCGACGTAGCCGCTCTTGTCATCGGCCGGCACGTCGGCCTTGGCGCGGTGTTCAACCACGCCCAGCACGCCGCCGGGCTTGAGCACACTGTAGAAGCCCTTGAACATGCCTTCAGCCTGGTTGGCACTGCGCCAGTTGTGCACGTTGCGGAAGGTCAGCACCACGTCGGCCGAATTGGCGGGGCCAAACTGCGGCGCATCCGGGTTGTAGGCCACCACGCGGGTCTTGTCGTACAGCGCGGCGTTGCCGGCAAACTTCTTCTCCAGGCCATCGCGACTGCGCTGCTGGTAATCGCGGCCACGGCCTTCGGCGACGGCCATCGGATCCACCACCGCCGCCACGTAGGTGCCGTTGTCGCGCAGCAGCGGGGCCAGGATCTCCGAATACCAGCCGCCACCCGGGGTGATCTCGATGACGGTACTGCCCGGTGCCACGTTGAAGAACGACAGCGTCTGCGCCGGGTGGCGCCACGGATCGCGCTTGACGTTGGCCGGATCACGCCAGCTGCCCTGCACGGCGGTCTGCACGGCCGGGGTGATCGCGATCTGCGCGTTGGGGCCGGCCGGCTTGGTCGCCAGCGCCGGTGCGGACAGCAGCAGCGTGGACAGGGTGAACAGGCAGGCAGTGGTCAGCGAACGGGTTTTCATCGGCGGTTTCCTGGCGGCGGGTTGCGGCGAGACTAGCAGCCAAGGCGCCCCAGGTGTTCACAAAACGTTAGTGCGATGCAGCACGGCGGAACACTGTTTTGTGTCTGCTGCCGCAACGCGGTCATCAGCATCGACTTATCCTGTCGCTCTGGCTTTCAGAAGGATGACATCGCCCATGACTGCATCGCGCGAACTTGGCCGCTCCGGCCTTTCGGTCCACCCCATCGCCTTCGGCGGCAACGTATTCGGCTGGAGCGCCGACGAGAAGACCTCGTTCGCGTTGCTGGATGCGTTCGTCGATGCCGGCTTCAATCTGGTCGATACCGCCGATGCGTACTCGGCGTGGGTGCCGGGCAATGCCGGCGGCGAATCGGAAACCATCCTCGGCCGCTGGTTCACGCGCAGCGGCAAGCGTGACCAGGTGGTGCTGGCCACCAAAGTGGCCAAGTGGGCCGAGCGGCCCGGCCTGTCGGCCGACAACATCGCCGCGGCCGTGGAGGATTCGCTGCGGCGGCTGCAGACCGATGTGATCGATCTCTACCAGGCCCACGAAGACGACGAATCCACGCCGCTGGAGACCACCCTGGCCGCGTTCGGCCGGCTGATCGACCAGGGCAAGGTGCGCGCCATCGGCGCCTCCAACTACAGCGCGTCGCGGCTGCGCGATGCGCTGGCGGTATCGGCCGACTACACGCTGCCGCGCTATGAAACGCTGCAGCCGGAGTACAACCTGTACGACCGTGCCGGCTATGAAGCCGAGCTGGAACCGCTGGTGCGCGAGCAGCAGATCGGCGTGATCAGCTACTACTCGCTGGCCAGTGGTTTCCTCAGCGGCAAATACCGGCATGCCGACGATGCGGCCAAGAGCAGCGCGCGCGGCCGCAGCGTGGTCGACAAGTACCTCAATCCGCGCGGCCTGCGCATTCTCACCGCGCTGGACGACATCGCCGCCACGCACGGCGCCAGCGCATCGCAGGTGGCGCTGGCCTGGCTGATCGCACGCCCGGGCATCACCGCGCCGATCGTCAGTGCCACCAGCGTCGAACAACTCAAGGACGTGCTGGCAGCCGCGCAGGTGACACTGTCCGCGCAGGATATCGCGCAGCTCGATGCGGCCAGCGCCGAGGACTGACGCCCGCCGTGGCACCGTGATGAAACAGCCGCCGCGAGGCGGCTGTTTCAGTTCCGGCAGGCGCCCGACGCGCACGGGAATATGCTGGATAATAAAATAGTTTCAATAATCGCTTGCACACCGATTGAAACCCCGGTAATGTTCGCGCCCATCGCCGCAGCGTGCGGCATCCCTTCCCTTCAACCGAGCCCGTCATGCACCGTTGTTTCTCCGCCATCGCCGACCGACTGCCAAGCGCGACCCACGCGCTGCGTCCGTGCGATTGCGCGGGCAAGGCACTGACGCTGGCCATCGACTGATCTTCCCTGCACGGAGATCGGTCCCCGATCTCCGAGGCATGCCAACGCCCTCGGATGCTGCATCCGGGGGCGTTTTCGTTTGCGCGGGCATCGCTTCAACACAGGATCACCATGCCGTATTCCCCCATCGTCCACACCCGGGCAAGGACTGCCTGACCACAAGGACGTGTCGCTGAGAGGCGCGAAAGCGCTGTGCCCTGGTGTGGGGCACGGGCGACGGGTGATTATGTGCATGACATATTGATATCGGTTTATCCGATATTGATGCGTCGATTTGATCGATTATCTCAACGGTGCAGGTTCTCCGCCTGCCTGGTGCGCGCGACCGTGTCGTGGCGTATGCCGGGATGATCGACACCGACGCGACATCGGCCTGCTGGTGCGGGCAGCGGCGAAGGCCGCGCAGGTCGGTTCGATTCCGGCATGTCATTGGATGGCTCATCGGTAGAGCCGCAGGTTCGCCCTGCGTGTTGCGGGTTCGAATCCCGCTCCAGACCGTTGCAACCGGGCGCAAGCCCAATCGGGATCCCCCGCTCTGTCGCGGCACCGCATTGCATCGCGGTGCGGTGGCCGGGCAACGCTTCCGCCGCCGGGCCAGCGCCCTGGACGCGCAACGACCCGACGCTCCGCCATGCCAGCCGTGGTGGCGTGCGTCGCGGCACGCCGCCGACAGCGCCCTGGCTCCGCGCCGCTGGTGTCGCGGGGCTCCCACCTTCTTCTGCCCCCGTGGGGGCACCCCGCGCGTCGTGGCCGGTATCCGGGCGGCGCGCGGTCGACACACCGGATGCCACCACCAGAGCCCACAGGAGACTGCCCATGTTCTGGACCAGGAAGGTCGTGATCGGCGAAAGCGAGCGCGGCCTGGTGTATCGCAACCGTCAGTTCGAGGCCGTGCTCGGCCCCGGCACCCACCGCTGGTTCGATCCGCGCGGCGAGCGTGAGGTCGTGCTGCACGACATCCGCACGCCGCGCTACGCCGGCAACGATGCCGAGCTGCTGATGGCCCGTCACGACGCGGATCTCCAGCAGGCCTTCGTGCTGGCCGACATCGGCCCGCGCGAGATCGGCCTGGTGTACGGCCAGGACCGTCTGTGCGATGTGCTGCCGCCGGACGCACGCCAGCTTTACTGGCGTGGGCTGGTGCCGGTGCGGGTGGAGACGCTGCCGCTGGAGGCGGTACCCGTGGTGCCGGCCGACATCGTACTGCGGCTGCGCCAGATCGGCCTGCTGTCGCGCTACACGGTGACCACGCATGTGCCGGAGCAGCACGCCGCGCTGGTGTTCATCGATGGCCAGCTGGCGCGCACGCTGGGCCCCGGCCCGGTGTCGTTCTGGAGCCTGCAGAGCAGCGTGGTGGTGGATGTGGTGGACCTGCGCCTGCAGGCCGTCGAGGTGGGTGGCCAGGAGCTGCTGACCCGCGACAAGGTCTCGCTGCGGGTGAACCTGTCGGCCAGCACCCGCGTGGTCGACCCGGTGGCCGCACGTACCGGGGTGGCCAAGGTCGGCGAGCAGGTCTATCGCGAGCTGCAGTTCGCGTTGCGCCAGGCGGTGTCCGCACGTTCGCTGGACGAGCTGCTGGCCGACAAGGCCGCGCTGGATGCCGAGATCCTGATGCGTGTGCGTGCACAAGTGGCGGGCCTGGGTACCGAGGTGCTCGGTGTCGGCGTCAAGGATGTGATCCTGCCTGGCGACATGCGCGAGATCTTCAACGCCGTGGTGCAGGCCGAGAAGGAAGCGCAGGCCAATGTGGTGCGCCGCCGCGAAGAGGCCAACGCCACCCGTTCGCTGCTCAACACCGCCCGGCTGATCGAGGACAGCCCGGTGCTGATGCGGCTCAAGGAGCTGGAGACGCTGGAAAAGGTCACCGCGAAGATCGACACGCTCACCGTGTTCGGCGGCCTGGATGGCGTGCTGAAGCAGCTGGTGACGATGAAGCCAAGGGAATGACCCATGAACATGCAACACACATTTGAATTGCTGCACGCCGAAGGCAGCACCACCCCGATCAAGGGCTGGGTGCGCGGCGTACCGGTGGACGCGTTGGCCCGCGAGCAGCTGGCCAACATCGCTGCGATACCGTTCGTTGGCCCGTGGGTGGCGGTGATGCCCGACGTGCACGTTGGCAAGGGCGCCACGGTCGGGTCGGTGATCCCGACCCGCGGCGCGATCATCCCCGCTGCAGTCGGCGTGGACATCGGCTGCGGCATGGCCGCGGTGCGCACCACCCTGCGCGCCGAGGACCTGCCCGACAACCTGGCCCAGCTGCGCAGCAGCATCGAGCGCAGCGTGCCGGTCGGCAACGGGCGTGGCGGTGAACACCGGCAGCTGCCGGACAGCATCCGCACCCGGTTCGAACGCTCCGGCCTGGTGACGCGGCTGGACGCGATCAAGCAGCGTCATCGGCGCATCCGCACCGACAAGCTGGAGAGCCAGATCGGCACGCTGGGCGGCGGCAACCACTTCATCGAGATCTGCCTGGATGAAACCGGCGCGGTGTGGGTGATGCTGCACAGTGGCTCTCGCGGCACCGGCAACCTGATCGGCACGTACTTCATCGAGCAGGCGCGTGAGCAGCTGGCCCGGCGGGTACTTGGCTTCCACGTGCCGGACAAGGACCTGGCGTTCTTCATGGAAGGCGAAGCGCTGTTCGACGACTACGTGGAGGCGGTTTCGTGGGCGCAGGACTACGCCCGCGAGAACCGCGAGGCGATGATGGCGAGGGTACTGGCCGAGATGCGCAGGCGCCTGCCGAAGTTCCAGCTGGAGGCGCTGGCGGTGAACTGCCACCACAACTACGTGCAGCGCGAGACCCACGGTGGCGAGCCACTGCTGATCACCCGCAAGGGCGCGGTCAGCGCGCGCGCAGGTGAGCTGGGGATCATTCCCGGCAGCATGGGGGACTGCAGCTACATCGTGCGTGGCAAGGGCAATGCGGAGAGTTTCCACAGCTGCAGCCACGGTGCCGGACGCGTGCTGAGCCGGACGGCGGCGCGGCAGCAGATCACGCTGGCGCAGCATCGCCAGGCCACCGCGCATGTGGAGTGCCGCAAGGACGCGGCGGTCATCGACGAATCGCCGGCCGCCTACAAGTCGATCGATGCGGTGATGGCGGCGCAGCGCGACCTGGTGGAGGTGGTGCACACCCTGCGCCAGGTGGTGTGCATCAAGGGATGACCGCGCTGTCCTCGGCCACCAGCGCGTGGTGCAGGCTGATGCCCGCGCGCACCCCTTCGGCCTTGGCCAGGGTGATGTTGCCGACCACGGTGGCATCGCCGGCGGCGTAGACGCCGGGCACCGTGGTCTGCTTCTGCGCGTCCACGCGCACCAGCACGCCGAGCGGACTTTCATCCAGCGCGCAGCCGAGGTGTTCGACCAGCGGCGCGCCCATGTGCTGTCGGGCCGCCACGAACAGCGCGCGCAGGTCGATGCGGCGGCCGTCGGCCAGTACCGCGGCGCTGAGCTGCGGGGCCTCGCCTTCCAGCCCGACGACCTGCGCGTACTCGACGGTGACACCGCGCCGCTGCAAACGAGCCGCGTCCTCCTCGTCCAGCGTCATGCCGTGCGCGAACAGGGTCACCTGACCCCACTCGGCGAGCAGCCCGGCCATCATGCTGGACATCGGATGCCCGCCCAGCAGGCCGATCGCACCGCCGCCAATCTCGTAACCGTGGCAGTACGGGCAATGCAGAACGCTGTGACCCCAGCGCTCGGCCAGCCCGGGCAGCGCGGGCAGTTCATCGCGGATGCCGGTGGCCAGCAGCAGCTTGCGCGCGGCCCAGGTCTCGCCACCGGCCGTATGCACGACGAAGCCGTCGGCAGTGCGTGAGGCGGTATCCACCGTGTCGCTGAGCCAGCGTACGGTCGGGTAGTCCAGCAGCTGCGCCTTGGCCTGCCGCAGCAGCTCGCTGCCGGCGATGCCATCCAGGCCGAGGACGCCGTGGGAGTGCGCGGCGAAACGGTTGCGCGGCAGGCCGCTGTCGATCACCAGCACCTCGCGGCGGGCACGCGCGAGCATCAGCGCAGCGGACAGGCCGGCAAAACTGCCCCCTACGATCACGGCATCAAACGTCATGGGGAACTCCTGCTGCATGGTGGGCCAGATGGCGGGCGAAGGCCGCGCCGAGCGTGTCCAGGGTGGTGGCGCGCAGACGCGTTTCGAGCAGCGCCTGGGCTTGCCGGTAGCTTTCGTCCAGCGCCGCGTTGACCACCTGCTGCACCGGGCAGCCACGGCCGCCTTCGCGTGCACCGGTGTGCAGCAGCGGCGGCGCACCGACCGCGACATAGACGTCGTGCAGGGTGATGCTGGCCGGGTCGCGCGCCAGCTGGCTGCCGCCGCCGTGACCGCGCACGTTGCTGACCAGGCCCCCCTTCTGCAGGGCTGCCAGCAGACGCCGGATCACCACGGGGTGGGTGGGCAGGCAGGTGGCCAGCTGTTCGGAGGTGCGCGGGCCGTCCTGCCCGACCAGATGGGCCATCACGTGCAGCGCGTCGGAGAACTGGTTGCTGGATTTCATGTAACTACATTAGTTACATATTGGCAGCCTGTCCAGTGCTGTTGTTCCAGTGAGTGGACCTGGGGAGATGTCACAAAGATTTCACATCTTTGAATGGAACGGGAAGCGTGACGTACCTCCCACTTCAGAAGATGAAGCGAGGGTCCGATACCGCATCGCCCTCCCTCACTTCTCACGTCCCATGCCCACGCTGTCCGCCGCGCCCGCGCGCGCCCTGAGCCTGCAGTTCAAGTTGCTGGGCGCGCTGTCGCTTGGCCTGTTCATCGTTGTTGTCTGCGCGCTGGCCGGGCTCGGCTCGGCCTGGCTGAACCTGTCCACCGAGGTGCCCCCGCAGGTGGCGCGCAATGCGCAAGCCGAAACCCTGCAACGCGAGTTCCGCCTGCAGGTGCAGGAGTGGAAGAACGTGCTGATCCGAGGCAGCGACGCTGCGCTGCGCGAACGCCACCTAGCCGCCTTCGATGCCCAGGGCCACAAGGCGCAGGCCCTGGCGCAGGCGTTGGCCGGTGCCGACGATGCGGACACCGCGCGCCTGGCCGGCACGTTCCTGGCCCAGCACACGGCCCTCCAGCAGGCCTACCACGGCGCGCTGGAGGCGTTTGCCGCCAGCGGCTACAGCCCGCTGGAGGGTGATGCGCTGGTGCGTGGCAAGGACCGCGCGCTCGGCGCCACCCTGGATGCGCTGGGCGAGCGCACCGCGGTGGTGGCCGACCGCGCGGTGCAGGCGCGCTCGGAACAGGCCCGACGCACGCTGGTGGTATGCGCGCTGCTCACCGCGCTGGCCGCACTGGTGCTGATGGGACTGCTGGCCGTGTGGCTGCGCCGCGCGGTGATCGCGCCGGTGCTGGCGGTGGAGGCGGCCGCGCGTGCGGTGGCACGCGGCGACCTGGAGCACACCGTGCAGGTGCGCAGCGGCGATGAGATCGGCCGTCTCGGCCAGGCCATGAGCGCGGTCACCCGCACGTTGAAGGACGTGCTGGCCGCCCAGGCGACGATGGCCGAACGCCACGACGCCGGCCAGATCAGCTATCGCATGGATGATCGCGCCTTCCCCGGCGGCTATGGGCAGATGGTGCGCGACGCCAACGCGCTGGTCGATGCGCATATCCAGGTCAAGCTGCGCGCGATCGAGATCATGGGGCGCTATGCGGTGGGCGACCTGGCGCTGGACATGGAACGGCTGCCCGGCGAGAAGGCCGTGATCACCCAGGCGCTGGACACGGCCAAGGCCAATCTCGGCGCGATCAACGCCGAGATCAAGCGTCTGGCCCTGGCCGCCGCCGCGGGCGACTTCAGCCAACGCGGCGATGAAGCGCGCTACGCGCACGATTTCCGCGAGATGGTGGCCGGCCTGAACCAGCTGATGCAGACCACCGAACACGATCTGGGCCAGGTCTCGGCGGTGCTGCAGGCGATCGCACGCGGCGATCTCAGCGCGCGCATGCACGGCGACTTCCACGGCGTGTTCGCGCGCATGCGCGACGACGTGGCGCGTACCAGCGGCCAGCTCACCGGCATCGTCGGCGACATCAAGCAGGCCGCGCAGGCCATCCAGACCGCCGCCGGCGAGATCGCCGCCGGCAACAACGACCTGTCCCAGCGCACCGAGCAGCAGGCCGCGAACCTGGAGGAAACCGCCGCCTCGATGGAGGAGCTGACCTCCACCGTGCGCCAGAACGCCGAGCACGCACGCCAGGCCAACCAGCTGGCGATCGGCGCGCACGGCGTGGCCAGCCAGGGCGGTGACGTGGTGGGCCAGGTGGTGGTCACGATGGGCGTCATCGAAACCTCGTCGCGCCGCATCGCCGACATCATCAGCGTCATCGACGGGATCGCCTTCCAGACCAACATCCTGGCGCTCAATGCCGCCGTGGAAGCCGCACGTGCCGGCGACCAGGGCCGTGGCTTTGCGGTGGTGGCCAGCGAAGTGCGCACCCTGGCGCAGCGCTCGGCGGCCGCCGCAAAGGAGATCAAGGGCCTGATCGACGCCTCGGTCGAGGACGTCGCCACCGGTGCCCGCCTGGTGCGCGAGGCAGGCCAGACCATGCAGGAGATCGTGGGCGGCGTGCAGCGGGTGACCGACATCATGGCCGAGATCTCGGCCGCGTCGCAGGAGCAGTCGGCCGGCATCGAGCAGGTCAACCAGACCGTGGTGCACATGGACGAAGCGACCCAGCAGAACGCGGCCCTGGTGGAGGAAGCATCGGCGGCGGCGCGCAGCATGGAAGAGCAGGCGGTCGCGTTGAACGCGGCGGTGGACGTGTTCGTGCTGGACGTCCGGAGCGCGGCCGGCACGCGCGTGCCGGCGACGGCGGACCAGGGGGGGGGTGTTGGCCGGCACCACGGTGTTGCCGGCGGGCACCGCTGAGTTGCCGGCCAGCGGCCGGCACTACGCGTAGGGGGGGCCGATCATCGCGGCGGCCAGGTGGTCGAGGAAGGAGCTGATCCGCGCCGACACGGCGGTGTTGCGGTAGTACACCGCATGGATGGGTTGGCGCACTTCCACCGTGAGCGTCGGCAGCACCTGCACCAGCGTTCCTGCGGTGCGGTCGCGGTGGGTCATGAAGTCGGACAGGCAGACGATGCCCACGCCTTCCAGCGCCAGCCGGCGCAGGGTTTCGCCACTGGACACCGCCACCGCCGGCCGCACGTGCAGCAGCGCGTCGGTGTCGCCCGGCAACGGCCAGTGGTTGAGCGAGTCCGGTTCGTTGAAGCCCAGCAGTGTGTGCGCCTGCAGGTCGGCCACGCGGGCCGGCGTGCCGTGCTGCTGCAGATAGGCCGGGCTGGCCAGCACCCGCAGCCGGCTGTGCGCCAGCGGGCGCGCATGCAGGGTGGAATCGGCCAGCGGCCCGATCCGGATGGCGACATCGGTGCGGCGTTCCAGCAGGTCGATGTAGCGCTCGCTGCTGTTGAGTTCCAGCGCCACCTCCGGGTAGCGCGCGCGATAGCCGGCGACCAGCGGGGTGATCACGTGCAGCACGAAGGGCATTGCCGCATCCACCCGCAACCGCCCGGCCGGACGCTCGCGACGCGCGGCGATCTGCTCTTCAGCCGCTTCCACCGAGGCGACGATGGCGCGGGCCTGGGCCAGGAATGCCTCGCCTTCCTCGGTGAGCTGCAGGCGCCGGGTGGTCCGGGTCAGCAGGGTGGTGCCGAGCTTCTCTTCCAACCGCCCCAGCGCACGGCTGACCCCGGACGGCGTCTGCGCCAGCTGTTCGGCAGCGGCGGTGATCGAGCCGCTGTCGATCACCGCGATGAAGGCCTGCATTTCGTCGAGGGTGGTTTTCATCGGACGGCATTCAAGGGACGTGGCCCATTATTGACCACCAGGCAATAGTCATTGGCGTGAAGACCGCTTTTTCGGCACGAGTGCGGCGCGCAGACTGCGCAGCCTCTCTTCCCACCGGTAGTCCACCATGTCCCGTGGCATCCCCCTGGCCCTGCTGGCGCTCACGCTTGGTGCGTACGCCATCGGCACCACCGAATTCGTCATCGTCGGGTTGATCCCGACCATCGCCGCCGACCTCGGCGTGTCCCTGCCCTCGGCCGGCCTGCTGGTCTCGCTGTACGCCCTGGGCGTGGCGGTCGGCGCGCCGGTGCTGACCGCCCTCACCGGCCGGGTGCCGCGCAAGACCCTGCTGGTGGCGCTGATGGTGCTGTTCACCCTGGGCAACGTGATCGCCTGGATGGCGCCCGGCTATGGGTCGCTGATCGTGGCGCGCGTGCTCACCGGCCTGGCGCACGGCGTGTTCTTCTCGATCGGCTCGATCATCGCCACTTCGGTGGTGCCCAAGGAAAAGGCCGCCAGCGCGATCGCGATCATGTTCACCGGCCTGACCGTCGCCCTGGTCACCGGCGTGCCGCTGGGCACCTTCATCGGCCAGCATCTGGGCTGGCGCGCCACCTTCCTGGCCGTGGCGGCGCTGGGCGTGATCGCCTTGATCGGCAGCCTGCTGTTCGTGCCGCGCAACCTGCAGCGCAGTGAGCCGGCCACGTTCGGCCAGCAGCTGTCGGTGCTGGCCCAGCCGCGCCTGCTGCTGGTGTATGCGATCACCGCGCTGGGCTACGGCGGCACCTTCCTGTCGTTCACCTACCTGGCCTCGATCCTGCAGGACGTCACCGGCTTCTCGGCCAATGCGGTCAGCGGCGTGCTGCTGGTGTACGGCGTGTCAGTGGCGATCGGCAACCTGTGGGGCGGCCGCCTGGCCGACCGTCGCGGGCCGATTCCGGCGCTGAAGCTGATCTTCGCCCTGCTGGCCGCCGTGCTGTTCGTGCTGACCTTCACCGCCTACAACACCTGGCTGGTGCTGCTGACCGTGCTGGCGCTGGGCGCGGTGGCTTTCGGCAACGTGCCGGGGCTGCAGGTGTACGTGGTGAAGCAGGCGCAACGCTTCGCCCCGCAGGCGGCCGACGTCGCCTCGGGCCTGAACATCGCCGCGTTCAACGTCGGCATCGCCCTGGGTGCCTCGCTCGGCGGCCTGGTGGTCGATCACCTCGGCCTGATGCACACCCCGTGGCTGGGTGCGCTGGTGGTGCTGGGCGCCTTCGGCCTGACCGCGCTGAGCGGCCGCCTGGACCGCCGTGACGGTGTCGCCGACCGTGCCGACGGCATCGCCGTCACCGCGCATTGATCATTCGCGCAGCGGACGCACCGTCTGCTGCGCTTCATTTAACGGTGCACGGCGTAGCCTGCACCGCACCCCCATGAAGGAGTTTCCATGAGCATTCCCGCATTCGGCCTCGGCACGTTCCGCCTGAAGGGCCAGACCGTCATCGACTCGGTCCGCAACGCGCTCGAGGTGGGCTACCGCGCCATCGATACCGCGCAGATCTACGACAACGAAGCCGAGGTGGGCCAGGCCATCGCCGACGCCGGCGTGCCCCGCGATGATCTGTTCCTCACCACCAAGATCTGGATCGCCAACTTCGCCCACGACGCATTGCTGGAGAGCCTGCGCGACAGCCTGCGCAAGCTGCGCACCGACCACGTCGAGCTGACCCTGATCCATTGGCCCTCGCCCAAGGACGCGGTGCCGATGGACGAATACCTGGGCGCGCTGGCCGAGGCGAAGGCGCTGGGCCTGACCCGGCAGATCGGCATCTCCAACTTCACCATCGCGCAGACCCGCCAGGCGATCGGAATCCTGGGTGCCGACGCCATCGCCACCAACCAGATCGAAGTGCACCCCTACCTGCAGAACCGCGCGTTGATCGCCTTCCTGAAGGACCAGGGCATTCATGTCACCGCCTACATGAGCCTGGCCTACGGCGAGGTGCTGAAGGACCCGGTGATCCAGGCCATTGCCGACCGCCACCAGGCCACCCCGGCCCAGGTCGCGCTGGCCTGGGCCCTGCAGCAGGGCTACGCGGTGATCCCCTCCTCCACCCGGCGCGAGAACCTGGCCAGCAACCTGCTGGCGGCCGACCTGCGCCTGGACGACGCGGACATGGCGCAGATCGCCACGCTGGACCGTGGCCAGCGCCTGGCCAACCCCGAGGGGATCGCACCGGCCTGGGATTGACCGGCAGCGCTAGTGCAGCAACCAGCTGCGCAGCGCCCCGCTCACTTCATCCGGCTGTTCCATTGGCGCCAGGTGGCCGCACGCGGGCACCACCACCAGGGTGGAGCCTGGCACCAGGGCATGCATTTCCTCGCTGATGGCCAATGGCGTGATGCGGTCGTTGGCGCCGCACACGATCAGCAGCGGATCACGATAGCCAGCCAGCACGTCGTGGCCATCGACGCGGTCCAGCGCGCTTTGGCGCAGGAATACCGCCGCCCCCAGCCGCGCGGTCATGTCGCGCACGCGCTGCACCAGCACGTAGTCGTCCAGCCGCGAGGCATCGATGTAGCTGCGCATCAGTGTGTCGCCGAAGCCGTGGAAGGTGCCGGGCAGGCGCACGCTGGCGCGCTGCGACCGGCGCTGGGCGGCGCGTTCCGGTGAATCGGCATGGATCGAGGTGTCGATCAGGGCCAGACGCAGCACCCGCTCCGGCGCGGTACGCAGGATCTGCTGGGCCACGAAGCCGCCCAGCGAAAACCCGGCCAGGGCGAAGCGGTCCGGCGCCTGTGCCAGTACGTCGTCCACCACCGCCTGCATCGTCTCGCCACGGGTCTGGTCGCCCACCGTGCAGTCGGCGATGTCGGACAGCGCGGCGATCTGCCCGCGCCAGAGTTCAGCGTCGTTGAGCAGGCCAGGGAGCAGCAGCAGGGGGATGCGGTCGGTCATCGCGGTATTGTCGCTTGTGCCTGATCTACGAGCGATGCCTTGCTTCCGGCTCGCGTCTGCACGACTTATGTTCAGCTACCTGTCCGGTGAGGTGAATGATGTCCAACGTACCCATGATCGCGCTGTGCCTTGTCCTCGCCTGCCTGCCCCCTGCGTGCAACGCCTCGGACAAGGATGCGCTGCAGACACTGCCTGAGATGGTAAAGGCCAATATTCTGGCGGCACAGAAGTACCCGGAGTGCGTACGCGTTGTGGACGCATACGTCCGGCGTACGCGGACGTGGACACCGGCGGATTATCTGGTGTCCACATCGCCACCGTTGGTCGGTGGCCGCGGCTTCGCCGTCCTGCACAAGGACGATCTTGCAGATCCGCTGGGCAGGAATGAACGCAAGTCGTTCAGTGTGGAGCTGGACAACGCGTGCAGCAAGGTGATCGAGGAATTCCAGTTCCAGTAGAAGCGGCCGTTTCGATGCTGCCGGGCGATGCTCACACCGGTACCTGGGGTACCTGTACACCCTGCACCGGCAGCGTCACCACCATCACCGTGGAATCGTCCGGGTCCAGCCGGGTCTTGAAGCCCAGGCTCTGGCACATCGCCAGCATGGTGCTGTTCTCGCGCAGCACCTGGCCTTCGACGATGTTCAGGCCCAGCCACTGGGCGTACTCGATCATGATCGTCATCAGCCGCCAGCCGATGCCGTGGCCCTTGAGATCCGAGCGGATCAGGATGCCGTACTCGCCACGGTCGTAATCGGCATCGGCATGCAGCCGCACTGCGCCGAGCATGTCGCCGCTGCGCGGATCGATGGCGACCAGGGCGATGGAGCGCGCGTAGTCGAGCTGGGTCAGGCGCGCGATGAATTCATGGCTGAAGTGCTTGACCGACTGGAAGAAACGCAGCCGCAGGTCGTCGTCGGTGACGCGGGCGAAGAACGCGCGGAACAGCGCGTCATCTTCGGGCCGCACCGGCCGCACGAAGGCGGGCGCCCCATCGGACAGGGTAATGGTGCGCTCCCACTCCTTGGGATACGGGAACACCGCAAAGCGCGGGTGACCACGCCCCTTGTGCAGTTTGCGCGACGGCGCGATGGCCACGCGCGCGTCCAGCGCGATCACGCCGTCGCGGTCGGCCAGCAACGGGTTGATGTCCAGCGTGCGGATCTCGGGGATGTCGGCCGCCAGCTGCGCCAGCTTGACCAGCACCAGCGCCACCGCGCGTTCGTCGGCCGCCGGTACGTCGCGGTACGCCTTGAGGATGCGCGACACCCGGGTGCGGCCGATCAGTTCATGCGACAGCCGCAGGTCCAGCGGCGGCAGCGCCAGGGCCTTGTCGTCGATGACCTCCACGGCGGTGCCGCCCCGGCCGAACACCACCACCGGGCCGAACGTGGGATCGTCGGCGATGCCGGCGATCAGCTCGCGCGCCTTCGGCCGCACGATGGTGGGCTGCACCAGCACGCCGTCGATGCGCGCCTGCGGGCGCAGGCGATGGGCGCGCTCCAGGATCGACGTGGCCGCCGCGTGCACCGACTGCAGGGTGCCCAGGTTGAGGCGTACGCCGTCGACATCGGATTTGTGCGGGATGTCGGCGGAGAACACCTTCACCGCCACGGTGGCGCCCTGTTCCAGCAGTGGCTGGGCCAGGTCCATCGCCTCGTGCGCGTCGCGCGCCTGCATCACCGGCGCGGACGGAATGCCGTAGGCGGTGAGCAGCTGGTGGGTGGCGATCGGATCGAGCCACTGCTGCCCGGCGGCAAGCGCGGCGTCCACCAGCGCCCGCGCTGCGGCGGTGTCCACCACGAAATCCTCGGGCAGGCTGGGTGGCGTTTCCATCAGCGCGGCCTGCGCGTCGCGGTAGCGCACCAGGTGCTGGAAGCCGCGCACGGCTTCTGCTTCGGTGGGATAGGTGGGCACCCGCGCGGCATTGAGCGTGGCGGTGGCCCGGTCGTCGTTGCCCAGCCAGACCGCGAACACGGGCTTGTCGCGGTGGTGACGCGGGCGCAGGCCCAGGGTGCGGGTAAGCGCCTGCGCGGCATCGGCCGAGGAAGTGAAGGCGGTGGGCACGTTGACCACCAGCACCGCATCGTTCTCGGTGTCGGACATCAGTGCCTCGATGGCCGCCGCGTAGCGCTCGCCGTCGGCGTCGACCACGATGTCCACCGGATTGCCGCGCGACCAGCCCTCGGGCAGCACCGCGTCGAGCTGGGCGACGGTGGCCGGGGACAGCTCGGCCAGGCTGCCGCGCAGCGCCAGCAGCTGGTCCACCGCCAACCGCCCTACCCCGCCACCGTTGCTGAGGATGGCCAGCCGGCGACCGGGGAAGGTGCCGAGCCGGCCCAGGGTTTCGGCGGCGGTGAACAGTTCGTCCAGCGCGCTCACCCGCAGCAGGCCGGCGCGGTTGAAGGCGGCCCCGTACACGGCATCGGTGCTGGCCAGCGCCTGCACATGGGTGTCGGCATCGGGGTCGATGCGGATGTGGCGGCCGGACTTCACCACCACCACGGGTTTGGCGCGCGCGGCCGCACGCGCGGCCGACATGAACTTGCGCGCGTCGCGGATGTGCTCCACGTAGAGCAGGATGGCGCGGGTGCGGTAGTCGGTGGCGAAGTAATCGAGCAGGTCGCCGAAGTCGACATCCAGGGTGTCACCGAGCGAGACCACGGCCGAGAAGCCGACCGAGCGCGCCACGCCCCACTCCACCAGCGCCGCGGCGATGGCGCTGGACTCGGAGATCAGCGCCAGATCGCCGGCCTGCGGAAAGTGGGCGGCGATGCTGGCATTGAGGCGCGCATGCGGCGCGATCACGCCCAGACAGTGGGGACCGAGGATGCGCAGGCCCTTGGCGCGCGCGGCCGCTTCCACCTGTGCGGCGAGCGAGCCGGGGCCCTGGCCGAGGTTGGCGGTAAGAATGATGGCGGCGGCGACGCCGCGCTCGGCGGCCGTGGCCACCACCTGCGGCACGATGCTGGCCGGCGCGGTGATCACCACCAGTTCGGGCACCCAGTCGAGGTCCTTGAGCCGCTTGACGGTGCGGATGCCGTCGATGTCGCTGTAACGCGGGTTGATCCACGCGACTTTGCCGGGGAAACCAGTGGCGCGCAGGTTGCGCATCACGGCGCGGCCGGCGGAACGCTCGCGCGGGCTGCCGCCGATCACGGCGACCGACTGCGGGCGGAACACGGATTGCAGGTGGTAGGTGCTCATGAGGTCGAACTGTCACCGGGACACGTGGGTACACGGTACACGGGCGCCGGCGATGTGGGGATGATCTGGCGCAATGGCAGGCGCCGGGCGTGGACCCGGCGCCTGCGTGTCGTGGCGGTTACAGCAGCGTTCCGCTCAGGATCATCGCGGCGATGCTGAAATAGATCACCAGGCCGGTCACATCGACCAGCGTGGCCACGAACGGCGCCGATGCGCTGGCCGGGTCGAAACCGAGCCGCTTGAGGATGAAGGGCAGCATCGACCCGGACAGCGAGCCGAAGGTGACGATGCCGACCAGCGCCGCGCCGATGGTCAGCGCCAGCAGCTTCCAGTGCTCGCCGTAGTCGTGCAGGCCCAGCAGCTGCCAGCTCACGATGCGGATGATGGCCAGCACGCCAAGGATGGCGCCGAGGGTGACGCCGGTGGGAATCTCGCGCAGCGCCACCCGCCACCAGTCGCGCAGGCGCAGCTCGCGCAGGGCCAGGCTGCGGATCAGCAGCGAGGTGGCCTGCGAGCCGGAATTGCCGCCGGAGCTCATGATCAGTGGAATGAACAGGGTCAGCACCACGGCGCGGGCCAGTTCGTCCTCGTAGTGCTGCATGGCGCTGGCAGTGAGCATTTCGCCGAGGAACAGCACGCTGAGCCAGCCGGCACGCTTGCGCAGCATCTCGAAGAAGCCGATCTGCATGTACGGCTTTTCCAGTGCCTCCATGCCGCCAAACTTGTGCACGTCTTCGGTGGACTCCTCGATCAGCGCGTCGAGGATGTCGTCCACGGTGACGATGCCGAGCACGTGGCGCTGCGCATCCACCACGGGGATGGCGAGCAGGTCGTGACGGCGGATCAGCTGCGCGACCTCCTCCTGGTCGAGCATGGCATCCACGCTGACCGGCGGATTGACCTGCGCCACGTCCAGAATGGGTTCGTCGGGCAGGCCGGTGATCAGCCGGCGCATGGTCACCACCTGCACCAGCACGCGCGTCTGCGGGTCCAGCACGTAGATGGCGTAGACGGTTTCGCGGGTGCGTTCGACGTCGCGGATGTGCTGCAGGGTGCGGCCCACGGTCCAGTCAGAGGGCACGCTGACGAACTCGGTGGTCATCAACGCACCGGCCGTATGCGCCGGGTAGCTGAGCAGCTGCTGGATCGACTGGCGCGATTCCGGCGAAAGCAGCGGGATCAGGCGGGCGCGGTCGTCGGCGTCCAGTTCATGGACGATGTCGGTGGCGCGGTCGTCGGCCATCAGCCCGAGCAGCGCGGCGGCACGGGCCACCGGCATCGCCGCGACCAGATCGCCGCTGCGGTTGAGCTCGGGCTGCTCGAGCATCTTCACCGCACGCGGCAACGGCAGCGCCGCCAGCGTGTCGGCGGCGCGCGACAGCTCGAGGGTGTTGAGGAATTCCACCGCATCGGCGGTGTTGAAGGCTTCGAGGGGCGCGCTCAGGGAGGCGGCATCAGCCACCGGGCGCAGCAGGTCTTTCTGGTTCATCGTATTCGCCTGTCGGGGTCGCATTGCGCAACGCCAACGCTGGCGAACCGACCCGTGTCAGGCGGTAGCCATCGCTGGCGTCGAGCAAGGTCGACTTCTACTGTCGCTGGACATGGGTTGGGGACTCCGGATGGGTGTACTGCCGACAGCGCGGACGCGCCAGCAGCGGCGGGCAGTCTGGACCTCCCCGGCGGCGAGGTCAACCCGGCGGCGGCGGGCCGTTGCGGCGGCATTGTCGTTGCCGTCGCGCGTGCGTCGCATAATGGCGGTGGGCCCGGTTCCCTCACGGCCAGGATTCACCACCGCCAGGATTCACCACCGCGTGTTCCCTGAACCACCCGGGTCATCGATGTCATGAGCAGGTCCTTCCATGCATAGCGGCGCGCTCGAGCTGGCCCTGGTGCTGCTGCTGGCGGCGGTGATCGCCGTGCCGGTGTTCAAGAAACTGGGGCTGGGCGCCGTGCTGGGCTATCTGGCCGCCGGTGTCGTGCTTGGCCCGGACGGGCTGGGCTTCGTGCAGGACGCCGACCGCATCCTGAGCGCGGCCGAGATCGGCGTGGTGATGCTGCTGTTCGTGATCGGCCTGGAACTGTCCCCGGCCCGGCTGAAGGTGATGCGGCGCTCGGTGTTCGGGGCCGGTGCCCTGCAGGTTGCGCTGAGCGCGCTGGTGCTCGGCGGCCTGCTGCTGCTCGACCACTTCCAGTGGAAGAGCGCGTTGATCGTGGGGATCGCGCTGGCGTTGTCGTCCACCGCGGTGGGGCTGCAGCTGCTGTCCGAGCACAAGGCGATCAACAGCGATTACGGCCGCCTGGGCTTTGCGATCCTGCTGTTCCAGGACCTCATCGCCATTCCGCTGCTGGCCGCCATTCCGCTGCTCGGCGGGGCCCGCAACGACACCCTGCAGTGGAGCGACGTGGCCGTGGCGCTGGGTGCGCTGGCGGTGGTGATCCTGTGCGGGCGCCCGGTGCTGCGCCGGCTGTTCAACATCATCGCGCGCACCCGCAGCCCGGAAGTATTCACCGCGATGGCGCTGCTGGTGGTGCTGGGCACGGCGTGGTTCATGCAGGAAGCCGGGCTGAGCCCCAGCCTGGGTGCCTTCCTGGCCGGCGTGCTGCTGTCCGATTCGGAGTTCCGGCACGAACTGGAATCGCAGATCGAGCCGTTCAAGGGACTGCTGCTGGGCCTGTTCTTCATCGCAGTGGGCATGGGCATCGACCTGGACCGGATCGTTGCCGAGCCGGCGATGATCGCAGCCGGCGTGGCCATCCTGCTGGTGGTGAAGTTCGGCCTGCTGTTCACCATCGGCAAGCTGGCCAAGCTGCGTACGCGGCACGCGGTGCTGCTGGGCAGTGTGCTGTGGCTGGGCGGCGAGTTCGCCTTCGTGGTGTTCAACGAAGCGCAGCGCGCGAACCTGCTGGGCAATGCCAACCACGACCGGCTGGTGGCAATCGTCGGTCTGTCGATGGCGATCACGCCGCTGCTGATGATCGCGCTGCTGCGCCTGCTCGGCCGCGACGATGGGCCCAAGGCGAGCGCGCGGCCAGCCGATACGGTGGACACCGAAGGCAGCCAGCCGCAGGTGATGATCGCCGGCATGGGCCGCTTCGGCCAGGTCGTGGCACGTCTGCTGACCGCGCAGAAGATCCCGTTCGTGGCACTGGAATCCAACCCCGACACGGTCTCGGACCTGCGGCGGTTCGGCAACAAGCTCTACTACGGCGACCCGACCCGGCCGGAGATGCTGCGCGCGGCCGGCGGTGAGTTCATCCGCGTCTACGTGGTGACCCTGGACGATCCGGACGCGAACATGCGCGCCACCCGTCTGATCCGACGCATGTATCCCAATGCCGTGGTGCTGGTGCGGGCACGCAACCGCCAGCATGCGTGGCGGTTGATGGACATGTCGGCCGAGCCGTTCCGCGAGGTGTTCGGCACCAGCCTGGAACTCAGCGAACGCATGCTGATCGCACTGGGCATTCCGGCCGACACCGCGCGCAGCCACGTGCAGCGGTTCCGCGAGCACGACGAGAAACTGCTGCGCGACCAGTACCTGGTGTACGACGACGAGGCGGCGGTGATCCAGACCTCGCGCGATGCGCGCGCGGACCTGATGCATCTGTTCGAAGCGGATGCGGAACGCGACCGCACACCCGACAGCGACCGGCGCGACTGACCGGTCGCGACGGCGTCAGCCGTTGTCGCGCAGGAACCGGGCCATCGACGACACGCCCGGCACCAGCGGTTCGAACTCGCCGGCTACATCGATGAAGCCGCGCATCACCGCGATCTCGCGCGGGCTGCGGTTCAGCGCGTCGCGCACGTCGGGATCGGCACCGGCACGCAGCAACCGCTGCACGAGCAACGGCAGGCCATGCAGCGCGGCCAGGTGCAGCGGGCCAAACCCACGCGGATCGCGCACGTCCAGCGACACGTCCTCATCGAGCAGGCGCTCGACGGCGGCCAGCACCACCTGCTCGTCGCAGGCGGTGCCCGGTTCGGCGCGGGCGCCGAGCAGCAGCAGCAGCGGCGTCACCGAGCCGGCTGCCGCCTGGTCCGGTTCGGCACCGGCCAGCAGCAGCGTATCCAGCAGCGCCAGCAGGCGCGAACGGTCGCGCGCACTGAAGCCGTACAGCGCCGCGCAATGCAGCGGCCCGAGTTGCTGGGCATCACCGGCATGCACGTTGGCACCGGCCGTGAGCAGCCGCGCCACGATATCCGGCAGGCCCAGCGCCGAGGCCAGCATCAGCACGGTCACCCCGCCCGGCAGGCGGTATTCCAGTTCGGCACCGGCATCGAGCAGCGCCGAGACGATCTCGATCTGACGCATGCTGACCGCTGCCGACAACGGCGTAGCGCCGCTCGCGGCGGCGTGCTGCGGATTGGCGCCACGCGCCAGCAGCAGGTCGACCACCGCCAGGTGGCCGCCGCCGGACGCGCGCAGCAGCGCGGTGCAGCCCTGTGCGTCGACCACGTCCACGGCGAAGCCCAGGTCGATCAGGCGGCGCACGGCATCGGCATCGCCGGCCATCGCCGCGGCGGGCAGGTCGCCGTCGCGCAGCGCGCGGCGCGGCAGCGGCCACACACGCCAGTCGAGCCAGTCGGCCAGATCGCGGCGACCGATGGACAAGGCCACGCCGAGCGGCGTCTGTCCGTCCGCTGCCCGCGCTTCCGGCGATGCGCCCTGCTGCACCAGCAGCTTGATCGACCCTTCGCGGGCCAGCGCGGTCGCCAGGTGCAGGGCGGTCATGCCGTGGCTGTCGCGGGCTTCGCGGTCCACGCCCAGCGCCAGCAGCGCGTGCTGCAGGCGCAGCCAGCCCAACCGGACCGCGAGCGACAGCGGCGGATCGCCGGCCGGCGACGCGGCGAAGGGATCGGCACCGCGTTCCAGCAGTTCCAGCGCGAGCTGCTCCAGCCCGCGCGACGCATGGTCATGCTGTGCGCAGGCGCTGAGCAGGCGCGCCAGGCCGCCGCGACCGGCCGGCGACAGGCCGTGGCGCAGCAGAACCTGCAACGCCGGCACGGCATCGATGCCGCGTGCGAGCAGCGCAAACATGGGCGTGTCGCCACAGGCGTCGAGCACCTCCGGGGCGGCACCGTGCTGGAGCAGCCAATCCACCGCATGCGGGTCCAGCGCCAGCTCGCCATCGTGCAGCAGGGCGCCCAGTTCGTCGGCGCCGCACAGGCGCGCGAGCGCCGGCAGGCCCTCCACGTTGCCGAAGCCCAGCGCTTCGCGCAGCAGGTCCAGCGGGGGGCGGTCCGGCAGTGTGTTCGCGGTGGGGTCGGCATCGCCGCCGGCGCTCAGGCCATCGCTGACCGCGGCCGGCAGCGGATAGGCCGGATCCAGCAACGACACGATTGCCCAGCGGCCGGCACCCGCGGCGATGTCCACCGCGCGGCGGCCCTGCGGGTCGGTCGCGTCGGCGGGAATGCCGAGGTCCAGCAGGCGGCGGACCAGCAACGGCGACACGGTATCGGCCATGCACGCCAGCAGCACTGCATTGCGGCCTTCGCCGTCCACGGCGTTGAGATCGGGATGGTGCGGCAGCAGGTGTTCGACCACGGCGGCACGGCCGCCGCGGGCGGCTTCCAGCCACGGGGTCCGGGCAAGGGCGTCGCGCGCTTCCAGGTTGGCGCCGGCGGCGAGCAGGACATCGATGATGTCCACATGGCCGGCCAGGGCCGCTTCGTGCAGCGCGCTGCGCCGCTGGCGGTCACGCGCGTCGGCGCGGGCCTTGTGCTTGAGCAGCAGCTGCACGCCGGCCGGATCGTCTTCCTCGGTGCCGGCCGCAGCCAGCAGAACGGGGGTGCCGTCGGCCGGTTCGGTCTTGGCGCCGCGTTCGAGCAGGAACCGCGCCAGCCGCCAGTTGCCGACCTGGCAGGCCACTGCCAGCGGCGACCAGCCGTCCAGGTTGAGCGCATCCACTTCGGCGGCGGCATCGCGCAGCAGCGCGGCCACGCCCGGGTCGGAGCTGCGTGCGGCGTGGTGAAGGGGGGTGTTGCCGTCGGTGTCGGCCGCGCGCGAATCGGCGCCGTTGGCGAGCAGGGTCATCACCGCTTCGGGCCGCCCGTGCCAGCTGTCGCGGGTGGCCGCCAGCAGGGGCGTCATCCCGCGCGGCGCGGCGTTGAGGTCCACCCCGCGGGCGATGAGCTCGCGCAGCAGGCGCAGGTCGGGCAGCACGGCGGCCAGCACGGCCAGACTGCGCTGGTCGCGCCACTGCGGATCGGGCAGGCCGTGGGGGTCGGCGCCGGCCTGCAGCAGCTGCAGGGCGCGATCCACGCGGCCGCTGCGCGCCGCGTCGTACAGCGCCGGCAGGCGTTCATGCTGGCCGAGCGGTTCCAGCGGACCCGGCGGCTGCGCGCTGTCGGCCAGCAGGTCGGCATCGGTGCTGGCGTCCGGCGAGCGCGAAGCGGCGTCTGACAGGGCGGCGGCGGGCTGCACGGTCTGCAGCAGCAGGTGGGCCAACGGCGACAGCAGCAGCGTGGCCACGGCCAGCGGCCAGCGCGCGTCGTCCGGGACCAGGCCCGGCCATGCGGGCAGAACGATCAGCGCGCAGACCGCGACGACCACGGCCGCCACGGCCAGGCCGCGCCACGCCGTGAGGTCGCGACCGGCGAGGGTCTGCCAGTGGCGCGCCAGGCTGCCTTCGCTGCGTTCGATATCGTTCCACACCGGCCAGGTGCGCCAGACACCGAGCAGCGCGGCGCTGACCGCCACGCTCAACCCCAGCACCGCGCCGAGGCTGCCGCTGTCATGCAGGGCGGCCAGCGGCCAGGCGACCAGCGCGGCCAGCAGCAGCGGGCCGGGCAGCCAGAGGGCGAGCAGCGCGGGCAGATCGCGGCGCAGCAGAACCGGCAGGGCCGGCACGGCACGTGTGCGGCGCCACCAGGACACACCGAGGGCGAACGCCGGCTGGGCCAGAACGGCCGCAAGCGCGCCGGGCACGCCGCCGAGCACCGCCGCCAGCGCCAGCAGGGCGCCGACGGCGACTGCGATGGCACTGGCGCGGGAGCGCGGAAGGTCAGTCATCGTGGGTCATCGCGGCGCGGTACCCGCACCGGCGCGACCGGCGGGGGCGGCATCTGCAGGTGGAAGCCGCGCTCGGCCAGGTTCGCGCGCACCTGCCCGGCATCAGCCAGGGCAAGGCGACGGTCGGGAGTAAGGGCAACTTCCAGGACGAATGCGAACGGCGCCAGCGTGGCCTTCAGTGCGTCGGGAACGGCGCTGAAGTCATCGCGGACGGCGAGGTAGACGTAGGTGTCCTGCTTGCGTTGGCTTTTATAGACGTAGGCTTGCATGCCCGCGGGGCTTTGCCCTGGGAGTGAGTGGGATGATTGTGGATGAAACCGCGCAAGGGCGAAAGCTGCTGCGGTGTCCGGGCGACGGTTTTCCGGCGCGCGGCAGATTCAGGTTCATCAATGTCGCGGACCCGTTCAGTTCCGGAGGGCGACACGGACCGGGCGTGGGCTGGCTGGGGTAGCTGCCAGCGCCACCGAAACGGCGCTGGCAGCGGGGTCCTGCGCTTACTTGACCTTGGCGTAGGTGCCCTTCAAGGCAACACCGGCCATCAGGGTGCCGGCATAGCACTCGTAGTTGGTGCTGCTCTTGAACTCGTTCTTCTTGTAGTAGCTGACGATGTCCACCACGGCATTGGCACCGCGCGACTTGGCGCCGTCCTGCAGGGCGCGCAGCGCCGACAGGGCAACCCAACGGCAGGCGTCGGCGTCGCTCTTGTTGGCGGCGTTGGTCTTTTTGTTGGTCACATCTTCACCCAGGCGCTGCTGGACGCTGACCTTCTCGCCGGCCAGGAAGAAGCGCACGCTGCCATCGATACCGGCATTGCGGGCTTCATCGGAATTGATCAGGTCGTGCAGGGACTGCTCCACGCGGGTGTCGCGGGCCGAGGCGGCGCTCGATACGGCAAGCAGGGCAGCGGTGGCGATCAGGGCAAAACGACGCATTCAACGAACTCCTTGTTGGTGTGGCGCGGGATGGTAAGCGATGCGCGGCCCGGTGGCGGGCCGCGGTGGATCAGGATTCGGCCCAGCGACGGAAGATCAACGAGGTGTTGATGCCGCCGAAGGCGAAGTTGTTGCTCATGACGTAATCGGTGTGCAGGGTGCGGCCTTCGCCCCGGATGTAGTCGAGCGCGCCGCAGCGCGGATCGACCTCGGTCAGGTTCAGGGTGGGCGCGAACCAGCCTTCACGCATCATCTCGATGCTCAGCCACGCTTCGAACGCACCGCAGGCACCCAGCATGTGGCCGACGTAGCTCTTGAGCGAGCTGATCGGCACGCCGGCCGGCCCGAACACCTGCGCGGTGGCCTGGGTTTCGGCGATGTCGCCGTGGTCGGTGGCGGTGCCGTGCGCGTTGACGTAGCCGATCTGCGCCGGCTCCAGGCCCGCGTCCTCCAGTGCCAGGCGCATCGCCTGGGCCATCGTGTCGGCGCTGGGCTGGGTGACGTGCTGGCCATCGCTGTTGGTGCCGTAGCCGACCACCTCGGCCAGGATCGTCGCGCCGCGCGCGCGCGCATGCTCGAGCTCTTCCAGGATCAGCGTACCGGCGCCCTCGCCCAGCACCAGGCCGTCGCGGTGCGCGTCGAACGGGCTGGGCGTGGTCTGCGGGGCATCGTTGCGCACGCTGGTGGCGAACAGGGTGTCGAACACCGCCGCGGCGGTGGCGTCGAGCTGCTCGGCGCCGCCGGTGACCATCACCAGCTGCTTGCCGCTGCGGATCGCTTCATAGCCGGCGCCCACGCCCTGGCTGCCGGACGTACAGGCGCTGGAGGTGGTGTAGACGCGGCCGGACAAGCCGAAGAACACGCCGATGTTGACCGGCGAGGTGTGGCTCATCATCTTCAGGTAGGTGGTGGCGCTGATGCCTTCGGTGGTGTGCTCGTGGAGCATCCGGCCGAACTCGGCGGTCGCCTCGTGGCTGCCGGACGACGAGCCATAGGCCACGCCGGCCATGCCGCTGCGCAGGACCGGGTGGCCGAGCAGACCGGCCGATTCCAGCGCCAGCTCGGTGGCGCGCACCGACATCACCGCGACCTTGCCCATGCTGCGGGTGGTTTTGCGGTTGTAGTTCGGCGGCAGGTCGTAGTCCTGCACCGGCGCGGCCAGACGGGTGTTGAGGCCGTCGAACACTTCCCACTCGGGGATGTAGCGCACCGCGTTGACGCGGGCGTGCAGGCGCTCGCGGATGCTGGCCCAGTCATGGCCCAGCGGGCTGAGCGCGGCGGCACCGGTGACCACCACGCGACGATCGATGCGGCCCATCAGACCATCCCTCCATTGACCGAGATCACCTGGCGGGTGATGTAGCCGGCCGATTCGGACATCAGGAACGAGACGGCCGCCGCGACTTCCTCGGGCTGGCCCAGGCGTCCGGCAGGGATGAGCTTGAGCGCATGCTCGACCACCTCCTGGTTCACCATCTCGGTCTCGATCAGGCCCGGTGCCACGCAGTTGACGGTGATCGCGCGGCTGGCCAGTTCCAGCGCCAGCGCCTTGGTGGCACCGATGATGCCGGCCTTGGCCGCGCTGTAGTTGGTCTGCCCGCGGTTGCCGACCAGCCCCGACACCGAGGACAGGGTGACGATGCGGCCCGGCCTGCGCCGCCGCACCATCGGC
Source organism: Stenotrophomonas sp. GZD-301 (assembly GCF_049310345.1). Lineage (NCBI taxonomy): Bacteria > Pseudomonadati > Pseudomonadota > Gammaproteobacteria > Lysobacterales > Lysobacteraceae > Stenotrophomonas > Stenotrophomonas sp. GZD-301. The sequence continues at coordinate 61,897 of NZ_JBMOWY010000051.1, forward strand.
ATCACCAGCGGATGCAGCACGTTGTAGAAGCTGTCCAGGTTGGTATGCACCACGGCATCCCAGTCCTCGGCCGGCATCGCCGGGAAGGCGCCGTCGCGGGCGATGCCGGCGTTGCACACCACCCCGTAACAGGCGCCGTGGGCCTCCACGTCCGCCTCCAGCGCTGCGCGCGCGGCGTCGCGGTCGGAGACATCGAACATCAGCACGCGCGCCTGGCGCCCGAGTGCCTGGATGTCGGCGACCACCGCCTGCGCGTCCTCGATACGGCTGCGGCAATGCACCACCACGTCGAAGCCGTCGCGCGCCATCCGCAGCGCCACGGCACGGCCGATGCCCCGGCTGGCGCCGGTCACCAGCACGGTCAGATTTCCAGTCATGCCTGTCCACTCTCCAGATAAGCCATCGCATCGCGTGGTTCGAACACGGACACGTTGGCGACCGCCAATTCGGTATCGCCTGCCAGGATCCGGCAGGCGAACATGCCCAGGCCATTTTCGCCCATCAGCTCGCAATGCGCCTCTACCCGCAGGCAACTGCCCGCAGCGAAGAAGGGCTGGTGCGCGGTGTAGCGCCGCGTGCCCAGCAGGAAGCCGATGGACGGTACGCCGCCGGCCTGGCGTGCCTTCGCACCCGCCCAGGCGGCAATTGCCTGGGCCATGTACTCCACGCCAACCCAGGCCGGCACCCCGTCGGGGGTGGCGAACAGGCCGTGCGACGGCACATCCACCTCGACCACGACCGAGGAGTCCTGCCAGTCCAGCAGGCGGTCGATCAAGCGCATGCTGTCGCGGTGCGGCAGCACATCATCGATATCGCAGGGCAGCTGCATGCTCACCTCCGCGCCAGGGCCAGCACGGCATTGCTGCCGCCGAAGGCGAACGAATGGCTGAGCACATGCTGCGGCGGCAACGCCGCGCGGGTGCCAGGCGCCACCAGCGCCAATGCCGGCAGCGCGGCATCGGCCTGCCCGTCCCACCAGTGGGTGGGCAACTGCTGCTGCGGGTTGTCGGCCAGCACCATCCAGCACAGTGCCGCCTCGATCGCGCCGGACGCCCCCAGGGTGTGCCCGGTCAGCGGCTTGGTGGAACTGGCCGGTACGTGCGTGCCCAGTACGGCGGCCACCGCCTGGCTTTCCATCGCATCGTTGTGACCGGTGGCGGTGCCATGCAGGTTCACGTAGTCGATCTGCGCGGCGGCGAGCCCGGCCCGCGCCAGCGCCTGCTGCATGGCGTCGATCGCGCCGCGCGCCTGCGGGTCCGGTGCCGACATGTGGTGCGCATCGGAGGACTCGCCCCAGCCGGACAGCTCCACCGGACCGGTCTCGCGGGTCATCAGGAACAACGCCGCGCCTTCGCCGATGTTGATGCCGTTGCGGTTGGCCGAGAACGGGTTGCAGCGCGTGGCCGAGACCGATTCCAGCGCGCTGAAACCGGCCACGGTGAAGCGGCACATCGAGTCGGCGCCACCGGCGACCACGGCGTCGACCACGCCGGCGCGCAGCAGCCGCGCGGCCGACATCAACGCCTTGGCACTGGACGAGCACGCGGTGGAGATCGTCCAGGCCGGGCCCTCGCTGCCGATGCGCGTCCGCACATAGCGCGCGGCGGTGCCCATTTCCTGCTGCGCGTAATGGAAGTCGTCCGGCCAGTGGCCGTGGTCGCGCTGCGTGCGCAACGCGTTCTCCGACTCGCCGATACCCGAGGTGCTGGTGCCGACAATCACCGCCACGCGCGCCGCGCCGTACCGCGCGATCGCGGCGTCGACGCCGCCGCGGATCTGCTGCAGGGCCGCTTCCAGCAGGGCGTTGTTGCGCCCACGCAGCGCCACCGGCAGGGCCGACAGATCCGGCAGCGGCGTGGCCACTTCGCCGAGCGCCAGCGTGCGCCCGGCGATCACCGCATCGGTATCGCGCAGGCCGCCGGGCTGGTCGGCGAACAGGCCGTCGCGCACCTGCGCGCGGTCGGCGCCCAACGCGCAGACCACGCCCAGTTCGTTCAGATAGATGGCAGGGCTGCTCACGGCTGTGTCTGTTCCATGTCCAACGATTCGATCACCAGTTCGTAGCCTTCGGCCAGGTTGCGCAGGCGCTGCCGGCCCGGCCCCAGCGGCTCCAGCACCAGCCAGGCATGGCCGTCCTGCTCCAGGCGGCGGCTGCCGTCGGACTCGATCAGCGTCCAGCCGGGCGGCAGGGCGGCGCGGATCGCGCCGGCCGGCCACAGCGCGAACTGCAGGTCGTCCAGCACGCGTTCGCCGCGCACCTGCGCCGGCAGCCACGGGGCCCGCGTCTGCGTCAGCGTGTTGCCATCCCACACCATGCGCACCCCGGTCTGGCCCATCGCCTGTACCGCCAACCGCACCTGCTCACCATCCGCTTCCAGCAGCGCGTCCAGATCGCGCTCATGGCTGCCGAAGCGGAACTGCAGGCGCTGCTGCAGCTGCAGCGGCTGCGGCAGCGCCGACGGCGCCAACTGCAGCACCGGCAACTGCGCCAGCGGCGCGGGCATGCGCGTGCTGGCGCACGCGGCCAGCAGCACGCACAGCAGCAGGGCGACGATCAGGCGCTGCACAGTTCCTCCAGCACCCGCAGGCGGCGGCCGGTAGCATCGGCCACGTACGGGTTGTTGGTGTCCCACGCATAGCCGGCCAGGATCGAGGAGATCATGCGGCGCACGGCGGGCTGCTGCGTCGGATGGTAGATGATTTTCTGGAAGCCACCGGCATACCAGGCCTCGACGAAGCGTCGGAAGGTCTTCACACCGGCGCGCAGCGGAATGGCGAACTCCTGTTCCCAGTCCACGGTCTCGCCGGCATGCTCGCGTGCCAGGCAATCGCTGGCCAGCTGCGCCGACTTGAAGGCGATGGTCACACCCGAGGAGAACACCGGGTCGAGGAACTCGCCGGCGTTGCCGAGCAGCGCATAGCCCTCGCCCCACAGCGAAGAGACGTTGGCCGAGTAGCCGGTGATGGTGCGCACCGGCAGCACCGCCCACTCGGCGTTCTTCAGCAGTCGGGTCAGATTGGGGTCTTCGCCGACAATGGCCTGCAGCTTGTCGAGATCGCTGCCGGAATAGCGCTCGAAGAAGCTCGGCTCGGCCACCACGCCCAGCGAGCAGCAGCCGTTGGAGAACGGAATCGTCCAGTACCACACGTCCACATGCTCGGGATGGGTGGTGATCAGGATCTTGTTGCGGTCGAAGCCGGCGTCGGCCGGAATATGGTCGCGCACGTGGCAGAAGATCGCGCCGCGGACCGGGAAGTTGGACGGCGACTCCAGCTTCAGCAGGCGTGGCAGCAGCCGCGCGAAGCCGCTCGCGTCGAGGATGAAGCCGGCCTCGATGGTGTACTCGCTGCCGTCCGGTCGGCGCACCTGCACGCGTGCCGGCCGGCCCGGTTCCACCGCCAGCACTTCATCGCCGAAACGCAGCGTGGCGCCCATGCGCTCGGCACCGCGCGCCAGCACGTCATCGAAATCGGCGCGCTGCACCTGGTAGGTGGTGCCCCAACCCGGCGAGAACTTGTCGCGGAAGTCGAACTCGGTGGTGGCCTCGCCGCGCACGAAGGCGGCGCCGTTCTTGTACTGGAAGCCGGCCTGGACCACGTCCTGCAGCAGTCCCGCCGCCTCGATGTACTCCATGCTCTGCGGCAGCAGGCTTTCGCCGATGGAGAAGCGCGGGAACTGCTGGCGCTCCAGCATCAGCACCTGGCGGCCCTGCTTGCGCAGCATGGCGGCAGCAACAGAGCCGGCCGGGCCGGCGCCGATCACCAGTACGTCGGTGGTTTCGAGTTGCGGGTTCATCGATACATCCTTGATCACGAATAGGGGGAACGGCGCAGGTGCTCAGTGCGGTGCGTCGTGCGGAGGCGGCCGGAACAGCGGGGAAATCATCCAGACCAGACCGATGCCGAACAGGAGGGTAAGACCGAACGCGCGCAGCGCCGGGGTCGCCGACAGGCCGAGCAGGCCGAACGACAGCCAGGTGCTGGCCGCGCCCACGCACACGGCCAGCCATGCACTGGCATCGCCGCGGTGTTCGATCAGGAAGATGCCGTAGTCGATGCCCATGCCCAGCAGCAGCATCAGCGCGAGCACGTTGAACAGCTGCAACGGCTGACCGAACAGGCCGAGCAGGCCGAGCGTCAGCGCACCGGCCACCAGCGTCGGCGCGAACACGCGCCAGGCCTGCGCGCGGTAACGCCAGTACAGCACGGCAAACACCAGCACGATGCCGACCAGCAGCAGTCCGCTCATCAGCTTGCGGTAGTGCTTGAGCAGCGTGGAGAAATCGGCGGTGCGATCGACCCAGCGCACGCCGTCGATGCCCTTGGCCTGCGCTTCGAGCAGGGTCAACGCATCGGCACGCGACAGGTCGTCGACCATCACCACCGAGGCCAGTCCGCCACCGACCTTGCCCAGCCACAAATGGCGGAACGGCATCGCCGCCGGCGAGGCCAGGAACGCCGCCGCGTCGAGGTCGGCACTGGCATAGCCCGGCCGTGCCAGCGGCTCGCCCACCGCCTCGCCCACCTGCGCCAGCACCTGCGGTTCAACCGTGGCGGTCAGCGCGGCATCGGCGTGCTGCCGCTGCACCGACGGCAACCAGTCGCTGATCGCGCGGTAGCCGCCGATCTGCCGGTCGGCCGCCAGGCCGCGCAGGCGATCCACCAGCGCTTCCTCGCGCTGCAGAACCTGCTCGGCGCTGTCGCCCTGCACCAGGAAGAACTGCGCCGGGCTGGGCATGCCCAGCATCTGGCTGATGCGGATCTGCTGGGCGATCAGGTCCGGGGGGGAAGACTGCAGGCTGCGCAGGTCGTCATTGCTGTCCAGCCGGGCGATGCCGATTGCCGACAGCAGCGCCGCCGCGCCGAGGAACAGGGTCACCGGCCGCCGCCCGTGCAGGCGGGGCCAGCGGTCGAGCGTGTTGCCCAGCCACCGCGAGAAACCGGTGGGGCGGATCTCGCCGCCATCCAGCCACGGGAACCAGAAAATCACGGTCAGGAACGCCGCCGCCAGGCCCACCACCGAGAACAGCGCCATCTGGCGCAGGCCGGGGAACGGGGCCAGACCCAGCGCCAGATAGGCCAGCGCGCTGGTCAGCAGGGCCAGCCACAGGCCCGGCAGCAGGTGCCGCAACAGGCGCCAGCGGCGATCGGCCGGCTCGGCCTGGCGCGAAGCGAACCAGTGGATGCCGTAGTCCTCGGCCACGCCGACCAGCGAGGCGCCGAACACCAGGGTGAGCACGTGCACCTTGCCGAACACCAGCACCGTCACCGCCAGCGCCACGCCGCAGCCGATCAGCAGCGACGCACCCACCAGCAGGATCGGGCGCAGCGAGCGGAAGGCCAGCCATACCAGCAGCAGCACGGCGGCCAGCGAACCCCAGCCGATCGTGTTGATCTCGCGGTTGGCCTGCACGGCGGCGGCTTCGGCATGCAGCGGTACGCCGGCGCGCAGCACCTCCAGGCCCGGTGCCTGCTTGCCCGCCGCCTCGGCCGCCTGGTCGAGCAGGACATCGATATGGCGCTCGCCATCGAGCTGGAACGCCGACCCCACCGTGTCGTACTGCACGATCGACCAGTGCTTTCCATCGGCCTCGAGCAGGCCGTCATCGCCCATCTGCAGCCCGGAGCCCAGCGCGCGCTCCTGCCACCACTGCGGCCACAGCGACAACGGGTCCTGGCGCCACTCGGTCAGGCGCGGCGCGCCCATCGGACCGTACAGCGCGGCCAGCGCCGACGCCGCCAGACCGTCAACCGGCTCGGACTGCAGGCGCTCGCGCTGCCCGGTCGTCAGCAGACGGTCGCGGTAGGGAGCGTAGAACGCGCGCGCCTGATCGAACCAGCCCTCGATCGACCCGCTCTCGCGCAGCAGGGCCTTGCCCGCCGCGCTGTCGTCCAGGGTACGGCGGAAGGCCGCTTCGGCCGCCTTGGTCCGCGTCGCGTCGGTGCTGCCGAGCAGCACCACGATCTGCCGCGCGTTGGCATCGGCGATGCGCCGGGTGACATCGGACAGCAACCGGTCGTGCGCGTCCTGCGGCAGCAGCGCGAGGATGTCGGTATCGATCCGCGGCGCGCTCTTCCACAGCTGCCACTGCTGCACACCCAGCCCGACCAGCACCAGCAGCCAGGCGATGGCCAGCCAGCGCCAGACACGCTGCAGGCGGCCGCTGTTCAACGCGTCATTCAAACCGGCCACCCTCGTCCGCGCTCAGCTGCGCCGGGGTGTCGCGCATGCCGGCGAAATGGATCCGGGTGACGTCCTGGTTGGCCTCGGTGATCTCGACCTCGCGCACGTAGCGGTCTCCGCTCAGTTTCAGTGCGGTGAACACCTTGCCGAGCATGGCCGAGCGCGGACTCAGCTGCATGGTCCAGCCGTTGTCCGGCAACGCCTGCACCTTGACCGTGAACTGCGCCGACAAGGCCTGCGCGTCGCCGCTCATCAGGGCGAACATGATCGCGTTCACCGACCGCATCGCCGGCTGCTGGCGACCGTCCAGCTCGACCCGGCTGCTGCCGTCATGCTGGCGGCTGAGGATGCGGTCACGGGTAACCACGACCTCGGAAGGGAACGGCTTGAGCGTGGTCCAGATCACCCCGTGATCCTGCGCCAGCACGAACCGGCCCTGCGAGCGCAGCGGGTTTTTGAACCCGGCAACCTGCTTCTCCTGGGTGAACTCACCGCGCAGCACCTCGACCTTGGCCACGCGCTGTTTGACCAGGTCCACGTCGGCCGGCGGCGCAGCCAGCACCGGTACCGCCACGAGCAACGACATCAGCACGACCAGCGTGCGCAGCAGACGGTTCATGGCGCTTCCACTCCCAGACGGTCCCACAGCACGCGCGGGCACAGGTACAGCATTTCATTGGTGGCCGCATCGACCGCCACCTGGATGGTGTGCGCGCGGGTCAGTACGGTGCCGGTGTCCGCATCGAGGATCTCGTAGGCGATCTTCAAGCGGTTCTCCCATTCGGTGATGGTGGCGCGCACGCGCAGCGCCTGGCCGTACAGCAGCGGGCGGATGAACTTCACGCGCGCGTCGACCACCGGCCACAGGTAGCCGGAATCGCGCATCTGCGGGTAGTCGTAGTCGTAGCGCTGCAGCAGCGCGCAGCGCGCGATCTCGAAGTACTTGAAGTAGTTGCCGTGCCACACCACGTGCATCGGATCGCAGTCGTGGAAGGCCGGCGACAGCGTCACTTCCCAGGTCAGGTCATTGCTGGCCATACAGCTCCCAGCGCTGTGCGCGGATGTCCTCGAGCAGGCCGCGCAGTTCACCGTCCAGCGCGCGGTCCTCGTCCACCAGCGCGATGCGCGCGCAGAGGTCCTGGTACATCGCGTCGAGCGCGCCGTGCAGCGTGGCGTTCATGCCCACCCGCTGGCGCAGTGCCACGCCCTGGCGGGCCGTGATCAGCAGCGCGGCCACGACCTGTTCGGTCAGCTCGATCACGCGCAGGCAGTCGCGTGCGGCGATGGTGCCCATGCTCACTTTGTCCTGGTTGTGGCATTCGGTCGAACGCGAGAACACCGAGGCCGGCATGGTCTGCTTCAGCGCTTCGGCGGTCCACGCCGAGACGCTGATCTGCAGCGCCTTCAAGCCGTGGTTGATCGCCGCGCGTTCGCCGGTGGCGGCCGACAGGTTGGCCGGCAGGCCGTGGTTGAAACGCGCGTCCACCACCAGCGCCATCTGCCGGTCCAGCAGGTCGGCCAGATTGGCAATGGTGTTCTTCAGCGCATCCATCGCAAAGGCGATATGGCCGCCATAGAAGTGGCCGCCATGCAGGATGCGCTCGCCGTCGGCATCGATCAGCGGGTTGTCGTTGGCGCTGTTGAGTTCGGTTTCGATCAGCTGGCGCAGGAACGGCAGCGCGTCCTGCACCACGCCGATCACGTGCGGCGCGCAGCGCAGCGAGTACCGGTCCTGCAGGCGCTGCTCATTGCGCGGCGGGCGGTCGCTGTGCAGGTCCTCGCGCAGGCGCGCGGCGATCTGCATCTGGCCCGGATGCGGCTTGGCGGCAAACAGCATCTCGTCGAAGTGATGCGCGTTGCCGTCGCTGGCCAGCACGTTGAACGCGGTCAGGCGCGTGGCCAGCCGGGTCAGGTAGTCGGCGCGATCGAAGGCCAGGCAGGCCAGCGCGGTCATCACCGCAGTGCCGTTCATGATCGCCAGGCCTTCCTTCGGGCGCAGGCGCAGCGGCGCCATGCCGATCTCGGCCAGTACCTCGGCCGCCGCGCGGCGCGTGCCCTGGTACATCACTTCGCGCTCGCCGCACAGCACGGCGGCCACGTACGACAGCGGGGTCAGGTCGCCACTGGCACCGACCGAGCCTTCGGCCGGAATCAACGGCAGCACGTCGTGGCGCAGCAGCGTGGCCAGGCCCTGCAGCAGCGGGTGGCTGACCCCGGACATGCCGCGCACCAGCGAGGCCAGGCGCGCGGCGATCACCGCGCGCGTCTCCTGCGCGTCCAGGAACCGACCCAGGCCGCAGCCGTGATAGGTGAACAGGTGGTGCGGCAGCTCGGCCACCAGCGCCGGCGGAATATTGACCGTGCACGAATCGCCGTAGCCGGTGGTCACCCCGTAGATGACGCCGTCCTCGCGCAGCAGGCGGTCGAGGAAATCGGCACCGCGCTGGATGCGCGCGGTGAAGTCCGGGTCGTCGGAGACGACCGCCGTGGCCCGGCGCTGCGACAGCGCGACCACGTCTTCGATGGTCAGCGGCGCATCGCCGAAGCGGAGGGGGGTTGCCTGATCGGGGTGGGCCTTACTTGCCATGCGATGCCTGATCCCAGAAGGGGAAGAAATTGAACCAGTCCAAGGGTGCCTGGGTGACCTGAACTTCGAGCCACCGGGCGAAATGCTGCGCCTGTTCGGTCAGCGCCGCATCGCGCGAGCCGCGCGGCAGCACGATGCGATCACTGAAGTGTTCAAAGCGCACGCGGTAGCCGCGGCCTTCGTGCAGGCAGGCCATGCTGTACACCGGGCAGGCCAGCGCAGCGGCAAGCACATAGGCGCCGATCGGGAACTGTGCGATGTGGCCCAGGAAGGGTGCCGGTACGGTACGACCGCCGCGCAGCGGCACACGATCGCCGACGATCGCGACAAAACCGCCGTCTTCCACGCGGCGCTGCAGCTCCACGGCCGTGGCCGGACCCATGTCGGTGACCTGCATCAGCTCCACCGACGCCAGCGGATCCAGCCGCTGCATCAGGCGATTGAAACGCTGCGCGTGCGCGGTGTGCACCAGCACGGTGATGCGGAAACCGGGGACCTGTTCGGCCAGCACCTGGCACAACTCCAGGCAGCCGATGTGCGCGGTGAGGATCACCCCTCCCTCGCGGCGCGCGATCTTCTCCAGCATCAGGTCGCGCTGCAGGTGGATGCGGTCGGGCGGATAGCGCCCGCCAAGCCCGAGCAGCTTGTCCAGCAGCGTGTCGGCAAACAGCGCGAAGTGCTTCAGGCTCTGCCACGCCCCTGGCCTGCGCCCGAACACGCCGGTATGGGCCTGCAGGCGCTGCAGGTACTGCAGCGACGCACGCCGTGCCACGCCGTTGGTCAGCCAGTGGCACAGCACCACCGGATACACGCACAGGCGGAACGGCCAGCGCCCTAACCAGCGGTGCACCCAGCACAGGAACAGCACCCCGGCTGCGGAGGTGCTCTCGCCGAGATCGGCCCAGTGCGGCGTGGCGGTCGGTGCGGTCATGCGCGCGGGCCGGAGGCGCGGCGCCACAGCAGGCGCGGCGCGCGGCGCAGCATGCCGAAGAACAACCGGGTATGCATGCAGCTGATGCGCACGTTGTCGCGCCAGACGTCGAAATGCGAGACCCCGTCGCTGGGGTAGGTGACCCGCGTGGGCAGGTTGATCACCGCCACCCCGCGCCAGAACAGCCGCACCAGGATCTCGCTGTCGAAATCCATGCGGCGGCCGATGGTTTCCTCGGCGGCCAGCCGGGTCACCGGCGGCAGCGGGTACACGCGGAAGCCACACATCGAATCGCGCAGATGCAGCGACAGGGTATTGATCCACACCCAGATGTGGGTGGCGTAGCGGCCGTACAGGCGGGCCTTGGGCACGCTGGCATCGTAGGCCGGCGTGCCGCAGATCACCGTCTGCGGGTGCTGCTGCGACAACGCCAGGAAGCGGGGGATGTCGACGGTGTCGTGCTGGCCATCGGCATCGATCTGCAGCACGTGGGTGTACCCCTGCCGCGCCGCCTCGGCGAAGCCGGCCAGCATCGCCCCACCCTTGCCCTGGTTCTCTGCCAGGCGCAGCAGCGTCACCGCCGGCGCATGCGCCTGCACCAGCGCATCGAGCACCTGCGCACACGGTGCATGCGAGCCATCGTCCACCAGCAGGCACGGCGCGCCACTGGCGAGCACGCCCTGCACCACCGCGCCGATCGCGCCGGCATGGTCGTAGACGGGGATCACCACCAGCGGCACGAAGGCCGCCGCAGCGGTGCTGCCGGCAGGGTCATGCATCGCCGAAGACCACCCTGCCGCTGGCGTGCACGCCGTGGTCGGAGGTGTAGCGGAAGCCCAGCGTCGCCTTGGCGGCATCCCAGGCCAGTGCGAGCTGCAGGCAGTCGCCCGGCCTCGCCACGTGCTGGAATTTGAGCGCATCCATGCGCAGGAAGCGCGGCGGCATCGTGAAGGCCGCGCGCCCGTAATGGATCGCCCAGTCGAGCTGGATCACGCCCGGCAGGATCTTCGCCTGCGGGAAGTGGCCGTCGAAGGCGACCAGGTCCGGCTCCAGCGGCAGGCGCAGCATGGCCGCATCGGCATCCCGCTGCAGCCACTCCGCGGCCGGCATCAGCGGCCGGAACAACGCCGCCAGCGCGGCCGCCGTGACCTTGCCCTGCGCGTTGAACGGCAGTTCCTCGACGAAGCGCCAGCGACGTGGCCGCGTGACCGCGTCGTGGCTGCCGGCCAGCGCCGTGCCGAGCTGCTGCGCCAGGCGGCGGCGCTCCCCATCGGACCATTGCCCGGCGCCGGTCTGCCGCGGCACCACCACGGCGGCGAGCTGGTCGCGCGCACCTGGCAGCACCAGCACGCGCACGTCCTGCACCATCGGGTGGTCGCGCAGCGCCTGCTCCAGGGCGTCCAGCGAGACCCGGCGTTCCTCGATCTTGACGATGCGGTCGGCACGGCCAAGCAGGCGGAAGCTGTCCCCTTCATCGGCCGCGACACGGTCCTGGGTCTGCCACCAGCCGGCGGCGTCCAGGTGCGGCGAGGACACCGCCAGACAGCCATCCTGGATCCGCCAGGCCACGCCCGGCAGGGGGTGCCATTGCGGCTGCTCAGCGCTCCAGCGGCGCCAGGCAATGCCGCCGGTCTCGCTGCTGCCGAACACCTCCGTAGGCGCCACGCTGAGCAGCGCGCGCACCTGCAAGGCGGCCTCGGCGGGCAGCGGCCCGCCGGACGAGAACACCGCCCGCAGCCGTCCGTTCAGCGAGGACCAGTCCAGTTGCTCCGGCAGGCGCTTGAGGTGCGCCGGGGTGGCCACCAGCACCGAATCCTGCGCGGCCAGCGCACTGACCAGGTCTTCATGGAAGAACCGGCGCGGCTGGATCACACGGCCGGCCGCCAACGGCCACAGCACGCGGAACAGCAGACCGTAGATGTGCTGGTGCGACACGGTGCCGTGGATCTGCGCGCCATCGAGCTGTTGCCCGAACGCGGCCTGCAGCGCATCGACCTCACGGGTGAGCTGGCGCATGCGCTTGGCAATGGCCGTGGGCGCGCCGGTGCTGCCGGAGGTGAACACCACCAGCTCCAGCGCGTCCTCGTCCAGCGGCGCCAACGGCGTCGGGGACAGGCTGACATCGGCCGGGTGCAGCGGGGCGTATCGGTCCGGCACGTCGCCGGCGAACCCGGCCACGCGCGGGCTCAGCCCGTCCAGCGTGGCGGGCAGGTTGTCGCCGCCCAGGAACACCCGCTTGCCGGCATGCCAGGCACCGAACAGGGCCGCAGCGAAGGCCAGCGTGTCATCGAAGTACAGCGCCCAGTCGCGGCCCGGCGCCTGAGCGAACGCCTGCTGCCAGCGCTGTACCTGGCCCACGAAGGTGGGGTGGTCGAGCACGCCGGCGTCTACCACGCCCACGGCGCGGCCCGGCTGTGGCGCCACCGCCAGCCGATCCAGTGCGATCCACTCAGCCATGACCGTGCGCCGCCTTCACCCGCCGACGCACCAGCCATTCCCCGGCAAACAGGACACCCATCATCACGTACGCCAACAATCCGTTGTACAACGCCCAGACCTGGTCGGACGCCCACAGCGCCGTCACCAGGGCAAGGCCCCCGTTGAGAATGAAAAAGCCACACCAGACCTGGGTGACGTGGCGGGTATAGACCACTGCGAACGGTGGCAGTTCCGGCTCGCTCAGCCGCGCCAGCCGCTCCACCGCACTCGGCGGGAAGCGCAGGCTGGTGGCGAAGATAACCAGCATCACCGCGTTCACCAGCGCCGGGTAGAGCTTCAGCGGCAGCGACTGGTTGAAGGCCGTGGCCACCAGGGCCAGCACGCCGGTGCCCAGCGCCGCCACCCACCACACCGGCTGCCGGGTGGTCAGGGCGCGCAGGGCCGCGAGCGCGAACAGCAGCAGCGACAACCAGCGTGGCTCGAAATGCCCCAGCGACAGGTAGACCACCAGCGGGTACGCCAGCGACAGCAACGCAAACGCCGCAACGCGCACCCGGACCATGTCTGCCGTCTGCCGCCGCCGTCAGGCGGCCGCTTGCCCGGGCAGCAGCCCGTGAACCACATCCACGATGTCCTGCACCGTACGCACCGACTTGAATGCCTCCGGCTGCAGGTTGCGGCCGAGCAGCGGCTTGAGCTGCACGATCAGGTCCACGGCGTCGATGCTGTCGATGTCCAGGTCGTCGTACAGACGCGCCTCGGGCGTGATGCGCGCCGGCTCGATCTCAAAGCTGTCCTTGAGGATCTTGACGATGCGATCGAAAAGTTCGTTCTTGGTCATGGGTAAATCCTGGCGCCGTTACAGCGACTGGCGTGCGGCGACGAACTCGCTCAGCGCACGCACACTGGAGAAATGGCGACGGGTCTCTTCCGAATCGGCCGACAGGCTGACACCGTACTTTTTCTGCAGGGCCAATCCAAGTTCAAGCGCGTCGATCGAATCCAGGCCCAATCCCTCGACGAACAGGGGGGCGACCGGGTCGATATCTTCGGGAGCGATGTCTTCCAATGAAAGCGATGAAATGATCAATTCCTTGATCTCGTGCTCAAGTGCCTGCACGGGTCTTGTCTCCAGCGAAGTCGAAGTAGTGGGCAAGGTGGTCGGTCACGCGCCTGGCCGCCAGGGCATCCCCCCTGGGCGTGTCGCCGGTACCCGTCAGAAAGGGCGCGATCGGGAGATCCTCCCCGACTTCCAGCTGAACGTGAAAGCGCCGTGACGGTACACGATACCATTTCTGACCCTTGGTCAGGGTAGGCGGGGTACAGGTGATCCGGACCGGGGTGATGTCCAGCCCGCCCCGGACCGCGATATTGGCCGCCCCGCGCTGCAGCCGCGGCGGCTGCCCCGGCACGCTGCGCGTGCCTTCCGGGAAGATCACCAGGTTGCCGCCGGCCTGCACCGCAGCGATGCAGTCGTCGATCAGGCCGGCGCCGTCGTCATTGGACACATAGCCGGCCGCGCGCACCGGGCCACGCATGAACGGGTTGCGGGCCACCGCCTGCTTGACCACGCAGTCCGCGTTGGGCAGCTGGGCGATCAGCAGCACCACGTCGATCAGGGTCGGGTGGTTGGCCAGGATCAGCAGCCCGTTGCGCTGCAGGCGCTCGCCGCCCTGGATCTCATAGGTCATCACCCCCAGCCGGTGCATCAGGCCGACGTGGCTGGCAAAGCTCAGCTGCACCAGCCGCCGGGCCAGGGTCCGCCGCCGGACCGGGTCGCGGACCAGGAACAGCAGCGGGAACAGCACCCCGCCGAGCACCAGCCCGCCGATGCCAAACACCGCAAAGCTCAGCCCCGTACCCAGCACCCGCCAGGCATGGTCGAGCCGGCTGCCCCGGGCCTCAGTCACGGCGCCGCCACTGCCAGGCCTGCCCGTCGACCTGCAGGCCCAGGGTCGGCTGGCCGGAGAGCAGGAACCGCAACGCCTCCAGGCTGTGCGGCAGGCCACCGGCCGGCGCGTCGTCGCCCGTCGCGCCAGCCCAGTCCAGCGACACCCGCGTGCCCGGGCGATCGGCGGCCTGCAGCCGCCAGCACCAGGCGAAGTACGGGTCCGGTTCGTCGCGGAAGTCGGCGTAGATGGGGGGCAACGGGGATTCGTACACGATCACCCGCACCTCCGGCGCGCCATCGGCCAGCAACCCGAAGGCTTCCAGGCAGGCGGCTTCCACCGTGGCCCGCCCGGCCGCCAGGGCCAGGTAGTTGCCGCGATGGCCGCGGGCAATCGAATACAGCGCAGCGATCGCGTTGTGCACCGACAGACCGAACGCGGTCGGCGACAGGCCGGCGTCGGCGGTCAGGGTATCGAGCAGTTCCATCGAGCGGGCGACATCGCCGTGGCGCGAGGCGAACACCAGCGGCACCTGGCCGGCGTCCTCGGGCTGTTCGCACCAGCAGGCGGCCTGGATCGCCATGCGCCCCAGACGCTCGATGCGCCGGCGCTGCATGGCCGGCACTTCGGCCAGCGCCGGCGTGTCATCGCCCACCGGCAGCGTTGGCGCCTGCGCCCATGCCTGCCAATCCGCCTTCGCGGTCAGACCCGGGGCCCAGGCCGACCAATCCACTACTGAAAACTCAATCATTCCCGCCAACTGTCGATGGGCACAAAAAGGGTACGAGCCTTGGCGGCGACGCGTTCCGGCTCCCCCACTGCAGCCGTTCCGCGCCTGTCATCGACATCGTCAGGCACCGTTTGGCGGCGCCGGGAAAGGAGCGCACGCTATCATGACAGCCTTGGCACTGGCAGCTTTCACAATCTGAAATGAGCACCACCCCCGACAACGCACCCCCGCCGGCGCACGCGTTCCCCCCGCCCGGCCCCGCGTTGTTCGATGCCCGTTACGCGCCGGCCGCCGACCGCGACAATGCCCTCGCCGATCCACAGACGCTGGTCGTGTTCGGCTTCGGCACCCTGCCCACGCCGACCGACGACCCGCGCTGGCTTCAGATACCCCTGGCCCAGCAGGGCCCGGCCCGCATCGAGATCTGGCGCAGCGCCCACCCGGTCCACCACGGTCGCACCAGCGGGGTGCGCTGGTCGCACAACGGGGAGGTGCAGTTCGGCGCGCTGGAGATCGACGAAGTGGACGGCGATATCGCCGCCGCCACCGAGCAGGCTTACGCCCGGATGAGCGCCTTCCTCGCACAGGGCGCGTATCCCCATCTGCTGCGTACCTGGAACTACCTTGATGCCGTCACCGAAGGCGACGGCGATCAGGAACGCTACCGGCGCTTCTGCGTCGGCCGCGTCGACGGCCTGCAGGCGCTGGACGAAGCCGCCCTGCCCGCCGCCACCTGCATCGGCCGCGTCGACGGCGTGCGCCGGCTGCAGGTGTACTGGCTGTCCGCCCGCGAACCCGGGGTGCCGCTGGAAAACCCCCGCCAGGTCAGCGCGTTCCGCTACCCGCGCCAGTACGGGCCACAGTCGCCGAGCTTCGCGCGGGCCCTGCTGCCACCGCCATCGACCGGCCTGCCACTGCTGCAGTCCGGCACCGCTGCGATCATCGGGCATGCCTCGCAGCACACCGGCGCGCTGGCTGAACAGCTCGCTGAAACCCTGACCAACCTGCAAAGCCTCGTGGATACCGCACGTGGCCAGCGGCCGACATTGTCGCCGGCGCTGGGCAGCACCTCGCTGCTGAAAGTCTACGTGCGCAATGCCAGCGACATGGACGCGGTGGCTGCGCAGCTGGCCGCCCTGCCGGCAGCGCCCGCGTTCGTGGTGCTCCACGCCGAGGTGTGCCGGGCCGAACTGCTGGTCGAGATCGAAGGCCTGCACGGGTAGCGCCGCGCACGCGGCGCGGCCACCCGGTCAGTGATAGCCCGCATCGGCGGTCACCTTGCCGCGGAACACCCGGTACGACCACGCGGTGTAGCCCAGGATCACCGGCAGCAGCACCACCAGCCCGACCAGGCTGAAGCCCAGCGACGATGCCGGTGCGGCCGCCTGCCACAGGGTCATGCTGCGCGGCAGCAGGTACGGCCACATGCCCAGCACCAGCCCGATGAAGCCCAACACGAACAGCCCCAGCGTCAGCAGGAACGGCGGCAGGTCGCGGCGCGGGTGCATCGCGCTGCGCCACAGCGCCACCGCTACGCCCAGGGTCAGCAGGGGCACCGGCGACAGCCACCAGAAATTGCCATCGCTGAACCAGCGCGCCATCAGGCGCGAATCCAGGAACGGCAGCCAGGCGCTGACCAGCCCCATGAACACGATCACCGCCACCACCAGCGGCCGGGTCAGGGTGCGCGCGAAGGCCTGCTCGCGGCCTTCGGTCTTGAGGATCAGCCAGGTGCTGCCCAGCAGCGCGTAACCGAACACCACCGCCGCCCCGGTCAGCATCGAGAACGGACTGAACCAGCCGAACGCACCGCCCACATAGCGCCCGTCCACCACCTGCAGGCCCTGCACCAGCGCGCCCAGGATCACTCCCTGCGCGAAGGCCGCCAGCAACGAGCCCAGCCCGAAGGCCACGCTCCACAACCGGCGCGAACGGTGTGCCTTGAACCGGAACTCGAACGCCACCCCGCGGAACACCAGCGCCACCACCAGCAGCAGCACCGGCAGGTACAGCGCCGACAGCATCGCCGCGTACGCCTTGGGGAACGCCGCCATCAGCCCTGCCCCGCCCAGCACCAGCCAGGTCTCGTTGCCGTCCCAGATCGGCGCGGCGGTATTCATCATCACGTCCAGCTGTTCCTCATCCTCGGCCATCGGCGCCAGGATGCCGATGCCGAGCACGAAGCCGTCCAGCACCACGTACATCAGCACGCCAAAGCCGATCACCGCGAACCACGCCACCGGCAGCCACGTCGTCATCTCCATGTCAGCGCTCCTCCAGCGGTTCGTCGGCGGCCGACAGCGGCCGTGCCGGGGTATGGCTGCCGGCGTCCAGCGCCGGTGCCGGATCATGCGGCTTGGGCCCGGTACGGATGATCTTGACCAGGTACCAGATGCCCCAGCCGAACACGAACGCGTAGCCCACCACGTAAACCCCCAGCGACAGCGCGGTCATCCACACGCTCTGCGGCCCGACCGCGTCGGCGGTGCGCAGCACGCCATACACCACCCAGGGTTGGCGGCCCATTTCGGTCACGAACCACCCCGACAGCAGCGCGATGAAACCGCTGGGCAGCATCCAGTTCCAGCCGCGGATCAGCCAACGCGACTGCAGCAGCCGGCCCCGCCACCACTGGAACGCCGACACCCAGGCCAGGACCAGCATCAACGTGCCCAGCCCGACCATGATCCGGAACGCGAAGAACACCGGCACCACCGGCGGACGCTCGCTGGCCGGCACCGACGTCAGCGGATCGAAGGTGCCGTCCATCGAGTGGGTGAGGATCAGGCTGCCCAGGCGCGGAATCGCGATCTCGTAATCGTTGCGCTCGGCCTTTTCATTGGGCAGGGCGAACACCACCAGCGGCACGCCCTTTCCTTCGTCTTCGGCGTGCCAATGTGCTTCCATCGCCGCGATCTTCATCGGCTGGTGCTTGAGCGTGTTCAGGCCATGCATGTCGCCGACGAATATCTGCACCGGGACGGTCAGCGCGGCGAACGCCACCGCCGCCAGCAGCATGGTGCGGCCGGCCTCCACGTGGGTGCCCTTGCGCAGGTACCACGCCCCCACCCCGCCGATCACGAAGCAGGTGGTGATGAACGACCCCAGCGCCATGTGCGCCAGGCGATACGGGAAGGAGGGATTGAACACCACCTGCCACCAGTCCTGCGGATGCACGATGCCGTCGATCAGTTCATAGCCGGCCGGCGTCTGCAGCCAGCTGTTGGACGACAGGATCCAGAACGTGGAGAACAGCGTGCCCAGCGCCACCATGCAGGTCGAGAAGAAGTGCAGGCGTGGCGACACCCGGCCCCAGCCGAACATCATCACGCCCAGGAAGCTGGCTTCCAGGAAGAAGGCGGTGAGCACCTCATAGGTGAGCAGCGGGCCGATCACGCTGCCGGCCACCTCGCTCAGCCGCGGCCAGTTCGTGCCGAACTGGAAGGCCATCACGATGCCGCTGACCACGCCCATGCCGAAGGACACGGCGAAGATCTTCTGCCAGAAGAAGTACAGCTCGCGCCACACCGGGTTGCGGGTACGCAGCCAGCGCCATTCCACGAACGCCAGCCAACTGGCCGTACCGATGGTGAAGGCCGGGAACAGCACATGAAAACTGATGACGAACCCGAACTGGATCCGCGACAACAACAACGCGTCCACCTGACGCCTCCGCCTGCATTCTGGAATCCGCACCAGTCTGGGCCGGTATTCGTTAAAGGCACATGCGACCCGGTGACGCGCTGCTTCACTTTGTCGCAGGTGGAGGCGGGTTCAGGGTTGGTGGAGCGTTCAGGGTGAGGGGGCGGCGGGCTTCATTGCCGACGCCCGGAGCTTCCTGGCGATGTCCGGGCCATAGTCTTCGGCCACTGTGAGTGCCGGTAGTGGCGCCCCGGGCAGGCCGGCGCGGCGGATGATGCGTGGCTGCGCCGGGATCAGTACCTGAAGTAGCTGTCGCCAAGCGCAGGCGGGTCACCAGGCATTCTTCGCTTCTTCACGTCTGCCCTGAGATTTACCCACTTGACGTCGCTCCAGCCAATCGCCGTGAACACGGCCTCGGCCATTCTGGTGTAGGGCGTGAAGCGGCGGCCCAGACTGTAGCCAATCCAAAGAAAAATCGCGATGCTCGGTATCAATCCGAGCCCCATAACAAGGAGTTGCCTTGCGTCGCTGTCATCCATTGGGAAGAGTGCGATGCAGATGGCGATAAGGCCAATGAAGACAGCCAGCACGCCGACAGCAAACGAGTATCGAAACACTCTCCACCAGTGCGCACGACGCCCTGCACTCACATGGGGATAAAGAGTGATGATTCGATCCGCCTCGTTCATTACCGCAAGTGCGACGAAGCCCCCGCCGGGAACACGATTGCCAATGGCTGTGAGCTGATCACCCTCTTTGAACGGCCATCTCCATAGCAACCCCTCAACCGGCTGACCCGAAAGCTCGAAGCTCACCTTGGCCACCGGCTCTTCCATCTCTTCCATTGAAGACGCCGCCATGTGGGCAGCCGCGCCGCTCAATCCCATCGCGGCGGCAATCACACCCGTGGCGGCCATGCCTTCGCGGTCACCTGCGCGGCCGAGCGTGTTTACAAGTACGCCCTCAACCGTTGCATTAACTGCTTCTCCTTGGATAACCTCCAATGAACCCAGATTTGCCTTATGCATCAGACACAGACTCGGCTTCAGCAGATGGCTGAGCGAGCTTCATTGCTGATGCCCGCAACTTCTGCGCGATCTCCGGGCCATAGTCCTCGGCCACTGTGAGTGCCGGGAGTGGCGCCCCGGGCAGGCCGGCGCGGCGGATGATGCGTGGCCACCAGGTGGGCCAGCACAGCAGCAATGAAATCCAGTGGCAGAAGCTGTGCAGCAGCAGCAGAGGAGACAGCAGCAGCGCGAAGGTCAGCACGAGACCCTTGTCGCCGGTACGCCAGGACGGGAGCAGGAAGCTCAACGTGGAGCGCACGGAATCCCAAGGCCAGGGAAACGTTGCACGCAAGCGTTTGGGTTGCGGCACAGCGTCGGGGCCTTCCTCCATGTAGCGACGGATGTATTCGCCCAGAGCCTCTGCGCTGCCTTGATCATCAAGGAGGCCACCAAGCATGCATATCTCGTCGAATCCCGCGCCCGTGTGATCCCCTGGCCAGCCCATGACGAGCGTTCCATCACCGGTGCGGGAGCCTGGTTCCCCGCCTGTCATCTCCATGATCGTGGCATCCCATGGGAGGGTGACCGTTCCACCTGCGGAGGTAGGTCTGTTGATGTGCACTTGACGAGTGACGCGATTGAAACGAACGATGATGCGTCGCTGCACAAACAGCTCCAATCGTACCCAGCGCCAGCAGAGCCTGAAGAAGACAATGTTTGCCATTGCCCACATCAGAATGAACATGGGTAATACAATATAATTCTCTGAAGCAAGCGGCCTACCAAAATAGCCGATCCCGGAGATCATGTGCTGCACGCCGGGGATGATTATCCCAACTAGAAACTGCCCTTGCAGGACGAACATGACGCCGACGAAGACAAAGGTGATGACGCCTCGCTTGTCTTCCTGCCATGCGCCTTGAACGTCCATGAAGCGTCTGTTCACGGCGAAGACTGCGGACTCATCGCGCGGCTCTCTCTTGATTCGCTGCCGTAGATCAGTGGCGTCATCGACGGATTCGTCTGGTGGCGCGCCCCCTTGATCGCTGTCACCTTCGCCTAGCTTTGCCTTCCAGAAAATCATCTCAAAGAGATACACCGCAATCGGCTCCTTTCTTTCGCAGGCTGCGTAGAACTGGTGATTCCATCAGTTTGATATCCAGGGTAACTATTTGTTCTGCCTCGTTCGTTACCGCAAGCACGACGAAGTCCTTTCGGGAACATGAGTGCCTCTGAGTCGACCACGCTCGTTGAACGACCATCTCCATAGCACCCGTTCAACCGGCTGGCCTGAAATCTCAAAGCTCACCTTGGCCACCGGCTCACTCCTCCATTGAAAAGGTTGCCATGCGGGGCAGCCGCGCCACTCAGACGATAGCGGTGGCTACCAACCCTGTAGCGACCACGCCCTCACGGTCACTTGTGCCGCCGAGCGTACTTACACGTCCGTCCTCAACCGCTGCATTACGTTCCACTTCATGGATATCATCCAATGAGCAGAGATTCGCCTTGAGCATCAACAATCGCTTCCTGTTGAGAGCCTTGCTTCGATCTCCAGCACACTCCTCCGAATCGATCAGTACCTGAAATAGCTGTCGCCAAGCGTAGGCGGATCACTTGGCTTTCTTAGCTTCTTGACGTCTGCCCTGAGGTTGACCCACTTGACATCGTTCCAGCCAATGGCCGTGAACACGGCCTCGGCCATTCTGGTGTAGGGCGTGAAGCGCCGTCCCAGGCTGTAGCCAATCCCAAGGCATATTCCGATACTCGGGAGCGATATCAGCAACAACATAG
Organism: Stenotrophomonas sp. GZD-301; assembly: GCF_049310345.1. Lineage (NCBI taxonomy): Bacteria > Pseudomonadati > Pseudomonadota > Gammaproteobacteria > Lysobacterales > Lysobacteraceae > Stenotrophomonas > Stenotrophomonas sp. GZD-301. The sequence goes on from NZ_JBMOWY010000051.1 coordinate 83,100, forward strand.
GAAGTTCCTTTAAGACGTTCTCACCCATCGATGCGAGTCCGATGCAGACAACTGCCAGCGTGAGGACGATCCCCGGGATGCCGATGGCTAGCGAGTACCGCAGCACTCTCCACCAATGCGCGTGCCTTCCTGCACTCACGTGTGGGTAGAGGGCTATTATCCGCTCCGCTTCGTTCATTACCGCAAGTGCGACGAAGCCACCGCCGGGAACACGATTGCCAATGGCTGTGAGCTGATCACCCTCCTTGAACGGCCATCTCCATAGCAACCCCTCAACCGGCTGACCTGAAAGCTCGACGCTCACCTTCGCCACCGGCTCCTCCATGTCCTCCACCGAAGACGCCGCCATGTAGGCAGCCGCGCCGCTCAATCCCATCGCGGCAGCAATGACGCCCGTAGCGGCCATGCCTTCGCGGTCACCTTTGTGGCCGAGCGTGTTTACAAGTACGACTTCAACCGCTGCTTTACCTGCTTCTCCTTGGATAACCTCCAATGAACCAAGATTCGCCCTATGCATCAGCAGCTTTCCCCTCGCTGGATCTGGTCGAAACGCTCCCCATTGCAGCCATGAATGCTTCCTCCTGCTCTTTTGCGGATCGGAACTTCGGACCACTCGCCCCGAGCCCGAATAGCCATCCCTCTTCAACCTTCCCGAACGCATTCTTTTCACACCATAGTTCGAGATCATTCGGGCTAAGTGCCCACACGGTTCCCTCAATGGCGGCCATCACCACTGCCGCTTTCCAGCCACCCAATCTGAGGATCCATACTCCGATTCGCTTCATCGACTGCGACGCGAGAGCCGACGCAGAGCCCTTCGAAGCGGCTGCGGTCAGGCCTGCTTTTACTCCGTCTAAAGCGACCGTCACGGCGCTGCTTCCAACGACGCGCTTGATCACAGGCGATGAATACGCGAGTGCAGTCAGGAACTGAGCACCGCCAATTGCACCGCCAGCGAATGCCTTTGCGAAAAGTGCCGTCGCAGCTTCGTATCGCTGCCCTCTGTAGGCGCTCACTACATCGCCTGCATCGTAGTAAACGCCGATGAAGCTGCCAGCCCCGCCAGCGAGTCCACCGACAACTTTCATCCGGCCAACACTCCGGCTCGCACTGCCATAGAATTCCTTGCTGACAGCTTCGGAAATGCTGGTGTACACGGCAATGAGCGACATGCCTGACGCCAGCAAGGTGGCATAGTCCCGCGCTCTCTTATCAGCCTTCAGCGTGAGGTTGATGAAGTTCACCAGCTCCAGAACGCCCGTCAGGGTGTTGAGGCGGACAACGTTCCGGCTGCTGTCGGCCGCTGCCTTCCAACGCTGTTGCATCAACCTGGTGCCGTGATGCCGCTCCACATCCCGGAGCGCAAACATCATGGGCGTGCCCTTTGTGATCTTCTGGGAGCGATAGTGATTCACACGGTCGAGGAAGTACCGCTTGACCTCGACGCCGGCACTGGCTTCCTTGGAGATTAGATCCGAGGCCTCTTCGGCACTCATCAACGCCCGGGTGTAGAAGACAAAGCGGACCATTGCATTGCCTGCCTTGTCCTGGATGCCTTTCAACGGGAAGCAGTTCAGCATGAAGGCACCTGCTGTGGTGACGAAGCGATCTACACCGCTGTCCCGGAGGATCCTGCTTGCTGCCGTCGTCGGCACTGTCTCCTTCTGCACCGCCTCGAACTTCCTGTAGTAGTCCAGGTACTTTTTTAGGTGTGAAGTGGCGGACACGAATGTCAACCAGGCGGCGCCCGATGCATTGAGAGCGAGATCACGATGTGCGTTGGCCTCCGCGAGGGTCTGCTCAAGTTCTTGTCGCGCATCGTCCTGGTTCTGGGCGATGACACGCCATAGGAGGCACTCTCGTTGGGTAACGTGCGTATTCGCTGACAGCATGGTCAGAATCCTGCGACCTTCTTTGCTGATGCCAAGCCCCTCGATGGCATCGGTCACAACCTCTTCGAACCTCAGGCCACAGCCCGGTGACGTTCCATCAAAGTCCTCAAGCGTTACCAGGAAGAGCTCGTTGCGCAACCACAACCCAAGCGCCTTTGTTCTTGGCTCCAGGCAGGACAGCGCAGCGTCCATGAATCCCTCAAGGTTTCCCTTGAACGCTTTGAATGAAGGCTCATCGATCCGAGGCCAGTACTTCTTGTTCCACTTGTTTCGCGCCTCCTGTTGATACAGTGGAAGGAGCGCTCGAGAGAGATGATCGATGAACTGCTTCTTGTCCTCTTCAGAGAGAACGGGCTCCATCTTCCTGCCACCCGTGGCATGTCGCGATCTCGATTGCTTCTCTTCATAGAGCCTCTCAAGTTCAGCGAGGCTTGCCTTGGCGTAGTTGTCAGACAGTACGGCGCCATTGAGCTCCAGGAGGCTGCATATCTGCTCGATATGCCCAACGGCGTTCAGCTCCAATGCTCTTTCCTGCTTGTAGCGCTCGATGTTTCCGATGACGTCGTGGCAGTAGCCATTGAGCTCGTGGACGACGCCAACGGCATCCCACAGACCAATCAGCATTGGGGCGTAGTTTTTCAGGTTCTCCGCGACGCGACCGTTGCTGCTATGCGTACAAAGCAGCTGGTACCGATCCTGAAGGGGATCGGTCGCATTGGCGTCACGCCAACGGGTGCGTCGCGACCACGGATAGCGGGTTGCGTTGGCCCTCAACACCTCCCCGAAGAATGTCCCGTCGGATCGACTGATCGCGCGAGGAGCGGCAAGGTGCGGAAGCTCGGCGGGCTCTTTCGCCGGGTCCTTCGTTTGCCTGTACTCCATGATGCTCGACAGAATCGATGCGTCATTGATGGGGGCGTAGTCCGCGGTCGACGCAGGTGATTGAATCCACGTTGCCGGCGTGATGGGCTGCATCCGCTCTGCCCGCAGCTTCTCGTCCGTTGCATATCGATCCAGCGTGGCAGGTGTCCATACGTGCTGGGAGAATGCAAGCCAGACCGTGCCACACAGATGGGGGCGCTGGATGGTGATGAACTCGGTACGCATGGGGTCGTGCGCGCTTCGGCTGCAGGCCGGCAGGCCGGCGCCTTCCACGGCGCGGGCAGTGAATGCGGACGGCTGGAGCCAGAGCGTCCCGTTCTCGGCTACCGAGTAGGCTTCCCAATGCCTCGGGCCGTAGGGCCCACCCTGTTCATAGAACAGGTAGAGCATGCCTTGTCGCAATGTTCTGAGGGCATACGTGTAGCCTGACGCCGCAATCGCCTCGGCGCAGGCACGGCCGCCGCGCAGGATGCCCAGGCCCGCGCCGGGACACGCATCGGGAACGACGGTGTAGCGAACGGGAAGGATCGCCAGGCCGGTGCTGCGGCATATATCGCATGCGTCTTTCAGGTCGTCTTCGGCAGGTAGGACGGCTTTGACTGCGGGGAGATCAGAGACTTCTGGGCTGGCGCTCCCCCCGTGAGAACCTTGCTGACGGCTCATCGTTCACCCCAGCCGGTTGACCTGGGGCCATGCAGCCCTGCCTCGCGGGCGACTCGTTGCCAGGTCGACTCGTCAATCTGATAGACCATCTCGTCATAGCGCTTGCCCGCCGCCACAGCGCTGAGCAGCGCCCGCACAACGTCGTGTGCATGGAATCGTGGCCCCAAGGAAAAGCTCTGCCATGCGAACAAGTCGAGATCCGCCTGTTCTGTCATGCCCTGCCGATGTGCAATGGCGACCGCGTCGAGCGCCAGGTCGAACGCTTCAGGTAGAACATCGACGGCTTCCAGGCGTGCTCGAATCCATGCCTGGTTCACTGCGCCGATGCAACGGATGGGGCTCCAGTTGACGTTTCGACAACCGACGGGCGCTTCAGCTTCTGGTGTATGTACCGACAACCGCTTCCATCTGTCGATGAAGGCCCAATGGGTGATGCCATCGAAGTAATGTGCCCGGTTCGCCGGCGTGCACGCCTGCAGGAACAGATCCGTGACCATGGGATCGTAGTAGCGGAGCCATCGTCTCCCGGCGTACGCGGATGCACACGGGGATATCAGGCGTTTTGCGATGTTGTCTGAGAGCTGCTCGGCCGTTTCCGACGTCCATATCCACGCGCAGGCGCGTTGTACGACACCCCGCCTGAGTGCGCTCGTCGCCTTGTCTGCAAGGGCCATTGAAACGGCCAGGGAAGACAGCGTTGCCGGCATGCCTTCATTCATGCGTATGCGGAGCAGGTAGGGCGAGAACCGCGGCGGTAGCGCGGGATGCCGTACGGGCATCGAGCAGATCTGGATCTGTTCTGCGAGGTCATTGAAGCGCGTGTCCGCCTCTGTTTCCTGGTGTCCGTTCTGCATCAATAGATAGCAGTTCCCCCCAGCACGATCATTGAGAGCGACCAGCTGCTCGCAGAGTGCGTTATCCAACATCGGCCGTACCCTCATAGCGTGATTGCGCAGACATCAGGTGCGGCTCACATCCTTTGTGGGCCGCGCTCTTCAACGCGGCCGCGTCAGACAGGAGCTGCGGATCCGTCCACTCCCGCAACACCCCCTTCAGGTCCACCTTGCCCGGCGCGCCCAGTTCGATGTTGTCGCCCTCGATGCGCAGGTACGCACCGGCCGCAGTGGCCAGCACATGCTTGGCCGGTGCCGACACCAGCACGTCTGCTTCGGTGCTGGCGATCTTGACCGCGGTCTTGGCCGCCAGCTGCGCCACGTTCTTGTGCGCGCGGGCGCTGACCTTGCCCTGCGCGGCGTGCAGCACGATGCCGCGTTCGGTGTTGGGGCTGTCGGCCTTGGCCTCGTTGCCGGCGGTGTACAGCACCAGCCCGCCGGACACCGCCAGCGTGATCGAGCCCTGGCTCAGCCAGTTCAATGCCACCCCGCTGGCCAGCGTGGTCTGCGTGCCGCTGACCCAGACCTGGTCGGCTGGGGTCAGGCTCATCACCCCGGCCACGCCGCTGCCCATCAGCGTTGGCGCGTCCCAGCCCGGCGCTTCGCCATCACCGCCCTGGATGCTGCCGGCCGGGCCACCGCTCTGGATGCCGCCCAGTTTTTCCTGCAGCTGCAGCAGTGCCTGGTGCGCCGGCAGCTCGCTCGGTTCCTGCGGCAGCATCGCCTGCTGGTTGTGGGCCGATTCGTTGAGCGTGGCCACCAGCTCGGTGCTTTCCTGCAGCTGCGCCATCGCCTGGTTGGCCGCCAGCTGCGGCTCGCCGCCTTCGGTGCTGAGCAGCAGGCCCTTGCCCGCGCGCAGTGCGCCGAACGCCTGGCTGGACAGCTCCGCGCCGAAGCCGCGGTCGGCCTCGCGCACGTTGTCCTCACCGCCCTTGAGATGCCCCAGGGTCAGCGTGGTCGCATGCTGGGTGGTGGACAGCTGCGCACGGCCCTGCCCCGGCGTGTCGTCCAGGCGCAGCTGCTGGTAGCCGCCCGCGCCGCCCTGGCTGTCGGCCAGCGCCTGGCTCTTGAAGCCGGTGAACACCGCGCAGTGGTCGTTGCCTTCGAACCAGGCGGCGGCATTGCCGGTGGCCTGCGCGCCGCCGCTCGCGACCTGGTTGTGCGACGCCTCGTTCTGGCCGCGGCCGTTGTAGACCGCACCGACCACCACCGGGCGGTCGATGTCGCCCTCCAGGAATGCCACCAGCACTTCCTGGCCGCGCCGGGGCAGCACCACCCCGCCCCAGTTGTCACCGGCCCACGGGGTCATCACCCGCACCCAGGTCCAGGCGCCACCGTTGGCCGGCGCGTTGTCGTCGCCGCCCGGGTGCGCCTGGCCGGTGCTGGACGCACCGCCGCGCTGCCACGGGAACTGCACCTTGATGCGGTGGTCGCGGTCGGACTGCAGCGGCTCACCGTCGCTGACCACGATCGCGCTGAGCGTGCCGGTGATCGATGGGCGCGGGTGCAGGCGCACGCCGTGGCCGTCCTCGGTCTGCGGGCGATACACCACGTCAGCGGGAATCACCACGAAACGGTTGTCGTAGAAGGTCGATGTCACCGCCTGCGCGGGTGCGGCGGCGGCCAGACCGGCCAACGCGACCGGCAGCGCCAGCGGCGCCTGCGCGACCGGGCCGAGCTGCTGCTCGAGCGCATCGAGGATGTCGGCCTCGAGGTTGTTGCGGGCCTGGTGCTGCACCGACAGGCACAGGAAGGCGGTACCGCCGTCCACGCCCGGATGCTGGCCCAGCTGGAACTGCGCGCCGGGCACCAGCTGGCGCCAGCTGCCCTGCCCCTCGATGGTGTGCGCGCGCACGCGCAGCGCATCCAGGTGCTGCTGCGCGCGGCGCTGACCGCGGGCGTTGTCCTGCCAGCCGTACGGGCCGCTGGTGTCAATGTCTTCGCCGATGCCCGACACCCCCGACGGGACCTCGGCATGCGCGTGGCGCAGCGTGGCGGTGCGGTGATCCCAGCTGCTGCGTGACACGGCGGCAGGACACCAGCGCCGCGACACGCGCCAGTGCTGCACGCTGTCGCTGCGTTCGGTGGCATCGCGGCGGTGGTAACGCACGGTACCCAGCCGGGGAACGTCATCGTGGTGATCGGCCAGTACCAGCGTGTGTGCGCCCAGGCGTGCGCTGCCGGGGTCGCCGGCATGCTCGAACCAGTAGTAGATGCCTTCCTCGGCCAGCAGCCGCTGCAGGAAGGCCAGGTCCGACTCCTGGTACTGCGTGGTCAGGCTGCGGCGGGCGTACTGGCTGCGGTCGGTCAGCGACCAGCGCCAGGCCGGCACCAGCCCGGGATAGTCGGCGAAGACGTCCTCGACGATCTCCACCACGCTGCGGTCATGGAACACGTAGCTGTCCACGCGCTGGGCGAGGAAGGCCAGCCACGGCTGCAGGCGCAGCCGATAGCGCGCCAGACCACCGTTGCTGCCGAGCCGCTCAACGGCCGTGACATGGCCGTGGAACGCGCGCGGCGCGCCGGTGGTCTGCATCTGCAGCAGCGCGGGGGTGCCGCACAACCGCTCCAGCGGCAGGCCAACTTCCAGCGACAGCACGACGACGTCCAGCACGAAGCCCGCCCCATCGACCTGCTCGACCCCGTTGAACGCCTCGACCGCACCCAGCCGCTCGCCCAACAGGGTATCCAGCCGCAGGTGGCACTGCCCCTGCGCGGCGGCGGCCAGTGCAGCCTGCAGCGCATGCATCCCTTCCATGACCGATCCACTCCTTGTTGGCACAGAGGCTCTGCGCCATCCGATGGCCGGGCGGGAGTACCCCGCACCGTGCGTCACCGCGTGAATTCTGGGCGGAGGGGATGCGGCGGCACCATAGGAAAAGTTTGAATAAGCGATTGATGTTTCTATGAAATCTTGAGAATTCATCCACCCAGACTTTCCTCTGCGCTCGAACTGTGACGCCGAGCGCTTCGCCGACGGCCCGTCACCGATCCCCGGCATCCGCGCACGCGCGACTTTTCCGATCCTGTCCCCATGACCTGTGGCCGCTTCGGCGGGCCCTGACGGCTGCTACGCTTGCCGGGTTTTCCTCTACGGTGCCGCCCGCAATGCCCAGAACGCTGCCCTTGTCCCTGCTGCTGCTCGCCGCCCTCGGCGGTACCGCCCACGCCGCGCCGACGCCGATCACCATCGAGCAGGCGATGGCCGACCCGGACTGGATCGGGCCGCCGGTCGAGAGCGCGTGGTGGTCCTGGAACAGCCAGCAGGTCGAGTACCAGCTCAAGCGCACCGGCAGCCCGGTCCGCGACACCTTCCGCCAGCCGATTGCCGGTGGCGTGGCGGTGCAGGTCGGCGACGACCAGCGCGGCACGCTGGACGTGGACAGCCCGGTGTACGACAGCGCGCGCCAGCGTGCGGTGTTCGTGCGCAACGGCGATGTGTTCCTGCGCGACCTGCGCAGCGGCGCGTTGACCCAGCTGACCCGCAGCACGGAGAAGTCCGGTGCGGTGGCGTTCGCCCGCGACGGTGGGGTGATCTGGCGCACCGGCCAGAACTGGTTCCACTGGACCGCCGCCGCCGGCGTGCAGCAGGTGGCCAGCCTGAAGGCGGAGAAGAACCCCGATGACGCGCCCAAGGCCGATGTGCTGCGCGACCAGCAGCTGCGCACCCTGGCCACGCTGCGCAACGACCGCGCGCAGCGCGAGGCGCTCAAGCAGCAGGAAGCAAGCTGGCGCCGCGCCGACAGCACCCGTGCGCCGGGTCCGGTGTACCTGGGCGCCGATGTGGAGATCGTGGACAGCGTGCTGTCGCCCGATGCCCGCACGCTGATCGTGGTGACCAAGCCGAAGAGCTTCGATGAAGGCCGCGGCGGCAAGATGCCCAAATACGTCACCGAATCGGGCTACGAAGAATTCGAAGACACCCGCACCCGCGTGGGCCGCAACGATCCCGAGCCGCACGCGCTGTGGCTGGTCGACGCAGTGGCCGGCACGGTCAAGCCGCTGTCGCTGGACGGCCTGCCCGGCATCGGCACCGACCCGCTGGCCGCGCTGCGCAAGGCCGCCGGCAAGGATGCCCTGAAGGGCAATCGCCCGCTGGAAGTGCTGGGCGGCCCGGGCAGCCCCGGCATCCGCTGGAGCGCCGATGGCCAGCAGGCGGCCATCATGCTGCGCGCCAACGACAACAAGGACCGCTGGATCGCCAGCGTCTCCGCAGCCAGCGCGAAGCTGGAGAACCGCCACCGGCTGACCGACAGCGCCTGGATCAACTGGGGCTTCAACGATTTCGGCTGGTCCGGCGACAACCGCACGCTGTGGCTGCTGTCCGAGGAATCGGGCTATTCACACCTGTACACGCAGCAGGGCACGGCCAAGCCGCAGGCGCTGACCAGCGGCACGTGGGAAACCTCGATGCCGGTGCCCAGCGCCGACGGCCGCGGCTTCTACGTCCTGTGCAACCAGCAGTCGCCCGGCGACTACGAAGTGTGTGCAGTGGACACCGCCAGCCGGCAGGTGCGTGAGCTGACGTCGCTCAACGGCGTGGAAGACTTCTCGCTGTCCCCGGACGGCCAGCAGCTGCTGGTGCGCTACTCCGGCGCCTACCTGCCGGCGCAGCTGGCGGTGGTGCCCACCAGCGGCGGCCAGGCCAAGGTGCTGACCGACACCCGTACGGCCGCCTTCAAGGCGCGCGAGTGGATCCAGCCCAAGCTGGTGCAGGTGCCGTCCAGGCATGGCGCCGGCGTGGTCTGGGCCAAGTACTACGGACCGGAAACCCCCGAGCCGGGCAAGCAGTATCCGATCGCCATGTTCGTGCACGGTGCCGGCTACCTGCAGAACGTGCACCAGCGCTACCCGGCCTACTTCCGCGAGCAGATGTTCCACAACCTGCTGGTGCAGAAGGGCTACATCGTGCTGGACATGGATTACCGCGGCAGCGAAGGCTACGGCCGCAACTGGCGCACGGCGATCTACCGCAACATGGGCCACCCGGAACTGGAAGACTACAAGGACGGCCTGGACTGGCTGGTGGACACCAAGCAGGGCGACCGCGACCACGCCGGCATCTACGGCGGCTCCTACGGCGGCTTCATGACCTTCATGGCGCTGTTCCGCTCGCCGGGCACGTTCAAGGCCGGCGCCGCGCTGCGCCCGGTGGTCGATTGGCACCAGTACAACCACGGCTACACCGCCAACATCCTCAACACCCCCGACATCGATCCGGAGGCGTACCGCACGTCGTCGCCGATCGAGTACGCCGACGGCCTGCAGGACCACCTGCTGATCGCGCACGGGATGATGGATGACAACGTGTTCTTCCAGGACTCGGTGAATCTGACCCAGAAGCTGATCGAGCTGCACAAGGACAACTGGACGATCGCGCCGTACCCGCTGGAACGCCACGGCTACGTGCGTCCGGACTCCTGGCTTGACCAGTACAAGCGCATCCTCAAGCTGTTCGAAGAGAACCTGAAGTGAGCCACGACGCGGCGCCGATCGAGATCGTCGCCGCGGTCATCCGCGATACCGCCGGCCGCGTGCTGGTGGTACGCAAGCAGGGCTCGGACACGTTCATCCAGCCCGGTGGCAAACCCGAACCGGGCGAGGCGCCGCTGGAGGCGCTCGCCCGCGAGCTGCACGAGGAACTGGGCGTACTGCTGGAGGCCGGCAGCGCCGTGCCGCTGGGGCGGTTCGAGGCCTGGGCAGTGAACGAACCCGGCCGCCGGGTTCGCGCCCGCGCCTGGATGGTGCGGGTCACGGGAACGCCGCAGGCACGCGCCGAGATCGCCGCGCTGCGCTGGACTGCGCCCGTACCGCCGCACGATTGCCGCTTGGCACCATTGAGCGCAGACCATATCCTGCCCGCGGCCGCACGTGCGGTGGCCGCGATCTGACATCGCGGTCTGGTCAACCAGGACACCGGATGTCATTGCCTCCTCCCCATTTGCCACTGCGTACACCGCGCGCCGACGACTTCATCGTGCCGGTGGCCAAGGCGTCGCTGCTGGTGTGCGCCGCCTCCAGCCTGTGGTTCGCGGTGCAGATGCTCGCCCTGCCGCTGCTGCTGGACGTCCCCACGTTGATGGCGATGTGGCAGAGCGACTGGTGGCCGCTGCTACCTGAGCCGGTCGTGCTGGGCATCGCGCATGCCCAGGCACTGACCGCTGCCGCCCTGCTGCTCAGCCTGTTCGGCGTGGCTGCCTGCTGGGGCCTGCTGCGCTTCCAGCGCTGGGCACTGGTGGGTTTCACGTTCCTGCTGGTGCTGACCGCGCTGCTCAATTTCGCGGTGCCGTGGCTGCTGGACCTGTTCCTGCAGAACCTGCAGGCCGAACTGGCCACCGCCGTGCAGAGCCCGGACATCCAGGCGCTGCGCGCGTCGTTGCGCGTACAGCGCGCGATCTGGACCGGCCTGCTCGCGCTGGCGGCGATCGTGTACTTCGTGCTGCACCTGTGGCTGGTGCTGCGGCTGTGGCACGCCGACGTGCGCGCGCGGTTCTTCCCGTGACGCAGCGGCGGCGGCGTGTGGGCGCGCTGGCGTGCCTGCCGGCCGGCGGCCGCACCGACACCGCTTCCTGATCCACTTTTTCGTACAGGTACTTTCCATGTCCTTGATTCGTGTACTGGCCACGCTGGCCGGCCTGGCGGCGCCGGTGGCGCTGCTGTCGGCGGCCCCGGCATCCGCCCCGCCCGTCGCCCTGCAATGCGGCACCTACCAGGCGATCGACAATCCCACCCGGATCGTCATCGAAAGCCCCAACCAGGGGTACCGCCAGATTCCCGGGATGGCGCGTGAACCGTATCTGCTGCGGCGCCTGGGCCAGCAGGTGAAGATGGCCGACCCCGATGCCGGGGTGGTGCTGGAAGCGGACATCACCGACGGCGGCCGCCGCCTCGAGGCGGGCTACCTCACCTACGAGCTCAGCGAGCCGGCGCGCTGCAAACCGGCCGTGCGTTTCCCGGAAAACAGCTGCCGCGCCAGCATCGGCACCTGCCTGGATGACATCCGCATGGCCGACCGCGACGTGCTGCGCCCGTGGTGCGCGGAAGGCGTGCCGGCGGCCTGCAAGGCGCTGCTGTCCAGCTACGAATCCGAGGCGCGCGAGGCCGCTACCCGTGAAGACGTGGCCGAGGACGATCCGGATCTGCAGGAGCCGGCGGCGTGCCGGCCCGACAGCGGCCAGTACGATGCCGAGGCCTGCAAGGAAGCGGCCAGCATGGCGATGGCCAAGGCATTCGCCGGCATCCTGCTGAGCAGCCAGAAGCCGGCCCCGCTGCCGGCGGCCGCGCTGGACGACGTGACCGCGCTGTGCCGTGCCTACCCCGCCGGCACGTTCTGCCAGGACGTCGCCCAGGCCCTGTGGACCGCCGGGCGCTGGCTGCCGGCCCGCGATGCACTGCAGCTGGCCTGCACCAAGGGCGGCAATCCCGAGAGCTGCACCGCCGCTGCGCCGCTGCAGGGCCTGACGGCCGCCGACATGCTGCCGGTCGCCGCCACGTCCCTGCCCTGTGGCCAGTACACGGCCGCCACCGGGCTGATGGACAGCCTGGCCTTCGGCGATGGTGGGCTGGTGCAGATACCGCTCGCCGGCCAGCTGCGCGCGCGCCTGGAGGACGGGCAGATCCGCATCCGCCACGACAAGGGCGATGACTTCGTGCTGCAGCCGCTCGCCAACGGCAGCCTGATCGGCGTGGACACCTGGAACCGCTACGCCTATTACACCCGCGAAGGCGAGGCCGGCCAATGCGCCGCGTCGGTGGTGTTCGTCGAGGTGCCGCTGACCCAGGACTGCCCCACCGGCGGCAGCGAGCGTGGCGCGCAGGCCTGCTGCGATGCTGGCCGCCTGCAGGGCTGCAACGCGATGGGCCATCGCCTGGCGCTGGGCGATCGCTGGGCCGAGGCGGCGCCCTACTACCAGAAGATGTGCACGGCCGGCGTGCGCGAAGGCTGCGAGAACCTGGCCACCGTGTACGAGCACACCGGCGATGAGAGCATTCCCGACGCGCTGCAGGCCGTGTGCGCGCGCGATGGCAAGGGCACCCACGTTGCCTGCGATGTGCACGCCACCCGCAACTGGGCGATGCTGCAGCTGTCGGGCAACCTGGAACGGATGGCCGAACGCCTGAGCCGGGAAGAAGAAGACGACACCGGAACGGACACCGATACCGCGCCCGACGCAGGCGATGCGCCCGCGGCGTCCAACCGCAACCGCAAAGGCGGCCGCTGAGCCCCCGGTGCCTGCGGCCGGCCGGCTGCAGGCACCGCTCGCGGCTGCGGTAAAGTACGCGCCATGAACGAATTCGAACGCGTACGCAGCTACCTGACCGACCTGCAGGACCGCATCTGCGCGGCCATCGAGGCCGCCGACGGCCGCGCGCGGTTCACCGAAGACCTCTGGCAGCGTGCCGAGGGCGGCGGTGGCCGTACCCGCATCCTGCGCGATGGCGCGGTGTTCGAGCAGGCCGGCATCGGTTTCTCAGACGTATCCGGCACCCGCCTGCCGCCCTCGGCCTCGGCCAACCGGCCGGAGCTGGCCGGTGCCTCGTGGCGGGCGACCGGGGTATCGCTGGTGTTCCACCCGCTCAATCCGTACCTGCCCACCACGCACGCCAACGTGCGCTACTTCCGCGCCGAGCGTGATGGCGTGGAAGTGGCCTCGTGGTTCGGCGGTGGCTTCGATCTGACCCCGTTCTATCCGTTCGATGAAGACGTGCAGCATTGGCACCAGGTCGCGCACGACCTGTGCGCACCGTACGGCGATGAGCGCTATGCGGCGCACAAGCGCTGGTGCGACGAGTACTTCTTCCTGCGCCATCGCAATGAAACGCGCGGCGTCGGCGGCCTGTTCTTCGACGATCTGCATGGCGACTTCGAGCGCGATTTCGCCTACCTGCGTGCGGTCGGCGATGGCTTCCTGGATGCGTACCTGCCGCTGGTGGAGCGCCGCAAGAACGCCGTCTATGGCGAGCGCGAACGCGAGTTCCAGCTGTACCGGCGTGGCCGCTACGTGGAGTTCAACCTGGTCTACGATCGCGGCACGCTGTTCGGCCTGCAGAGTGGCGGGCGCAGCGAGAGCATCCTGATGAGCCTGCCGCCGCGCGTGCGCTGGGAGTATGGCTTCCAGCCCGAGAGCGGCAGCGACGAAGCGCGGCTGGCCGATTACCTGGTGCCGCGCGACTGGGTGTGACGCGGCAACCCGGCGTTACGTCTTGTCCTTGGGCACGATGGTGATGTGGCCGTTGATCTCCAGCAGTGCCATCTCCACTTCGCTGACATCGCTGCAGCCCTGCTGACGCATCGCCGCGTTGAAATCGGCCTGGGTCACCAGTTCGCGCTTCAGTATCGAGGCCAGCAGTTTGCCGTCGCGTGCGATCAGCACCGGCTCGCCTTCGACCAGTGTTTCGATGCGACGGCTGCGCGTACTGAGCCAGCCGACCGAATAGTTGATCAGGATCAGCGTGGCGGCCAGCAGCAGGCCACCGCCCAGTGAAGTGTCCTGCCCCAGCAGCGCGTTCTGTACCGCATTGCCGAGCAGCACGATCAGCAGCACGTCGAAGGGGGTGATCTGGCCCAGCGCGCGCTTGCCGGACAGACGCACCATGCCCAGCACCACCACATAGACAACCACTGCGCGCAGGATGAATTCCCACCACGGCATGGCCAAGGCAAACAGGTCGCTCATTGCACTCTCCCCGAAACGTGCAGGCAGGATGGGCCAGAGCGCGGGCAGCAGGCAATCGGCAGATGCGACAAGGGGCCACCCCGGGCGGCAGTGCGGCTGACAACGGCCCAAATAAAAAGCCCCGCCGACCAGGGGGAGGTCAGCGGGGCCGGGGAACGGGCGCTTGGGGAGGAGCCCCCGTTCCGAGATCTGCTCCAGGGGATGGGAGAGATCCACAACAGGCATTGCGCCTGTCGAGGTCTATAAAAGCACCCCGAACATTGATAGTTCGTGAAGGGGCCCAATTAATCCTCGCCGCATCACGGAAACATTCATCGAAGAGTCAGATTCCGGCCACGTAATGAACGAGTTCATCCATTTGCGGCCGAAAACCCGTCAATGCGCCTCATCCCAGTTGTCGCCGACGCCGGCGTCCACCACCAGCGGTACGCGCAGCTCCGCCGCCGAGGACATCAGCGAGACGACCTGGGAACGCAAGGTTTCCAGGAAACTGCTTTCGGTTTCGAACACCAGTTCATCGTGTACCTGCAGGATCATCCGGGCCTGGCCGTCCTGGGTCTGCAGCCAGTCATCCACCCGCACCATCGCGCGCTTGATGATGTCGGCCGCCGTGCCCTGCATCGGCGCATTGATCGCTGCCCGTTCAGCGCCGGCGCGCAGGCCCTGGTTGCGGGCGTTGATGTCGTTCAGGTACAGCCGCCGCCCGAACAGGGTTTCCACATAGCCCTGCTCGCGCGCCTGCTGGCGCATGCGCTCCATGAAATCGCGCACACCCGGATAGCGGCTGAAGTACAGCGCGACATAATCCTGTGCCTGGCCACGGTCGATGCCCAGGTTGCGCGCCAGACCGAATGCGCTCATGCCGTACATCAGGCCGAAGTTGATCGCCTTGGCCGCACGACGCTCATTGGTGGTGACCTCGTCCAGCGCGCGCCCGAACACTTCGGCGGCAGTGGCGCGATGCACGTCCGCGCCCTGCTCGAACGCACGTACCAGGCCCGGGTCCTCGGACAGGTGGGCCATGATCCGCAGCTCGATCTGCGAGTAGTCGCAGGCCAGCAGCGTGCGCCCCGGCGGCGCCACGAACGCGCGGCGGATGCGGCGGCCGTCGTCGGTGCGGATCGGGATGTTCTGCAGGTTCGGGTCGGAGGACGACAACCGCCCGGTGGCCGCACCGGACTGGTGGTAGCTGGTGTGGACGCGCCCGGTATCGGGATTGACCATCTCCGGCAGCTTGTCGGTATAGGTGCTGCGCAGCTTGGCCAGCCCGCGGTACTCCAGGATCACGCGCGGCAGCTCGTGCTGTTCGGCGATCGCCTCCAGCGCCTCTTCATTGGTGCTTGGCTGGCCCTTGGGGGTCTTCACCAGGGCCGGCAGCTTCAGCTCGTCGAACAGCACGGCCTGCAGCTGCTTGGGCGAATCCAGGTTGAAGGTGTGGCCGGCCAGCTCGGTGGCCTTCTGCTGGGCGGCCAGCATGCGCACGCCGAGGTCCTGGCTTTGCCGGCGCAGCTCGGCCATGTCGATGTGCACGCCATTGGCTTCGATCCTGGCCAGCACCGGCACCAGCGGCATCTCGATATCGCGGTAGACGCTGTCCAGCGCCGGCACCGCCAGCAGCTGCGGCTGCAGCGCGCGGTGCAGGCGCAGGGTGATGTCGGCATCTTCGGCGGCATAGCGGCCGGCTTCGTCCAGGCCCACCTGGGAGAAGGAGATCTGCTTGGCCCCCTTGCCGGCGACATCCTCGAATTTGATGGTGGTGTAGCCGAGGTAGCGCATCGCCAGCGAATCCATGTCGTGGCGGGTGGCGGTGGAGTTGAGCACGAAGCTCTCGAGCATGGTGTCGTCGTGGTAGCCGCGCACCTCGATGCCATGCCGGCGCAGCACGTGCAGGTCGTACTTGCCGTGCTGGCCGAGCTTCTTCTTGTCCGGGTTCTCCAGCACCGGGCGCAGCGCGGCCAGGACCTGCTCGCGCGGCAGCTGGGCCGGCGCGCCGGGATAGTCGTGGCCCACCGGGATATAGGCCGCCCGGCCGGGTTCGACCGCCAGGCTGATGCCGACCAGGTTGGCGCGCATCGCATCGAGCGCGTCGGTTTCGGTGTCGAAGGCGATCAGATCGGCCGCCTCCGCACGCGCCACCCACGCGGTGAGCTGCTCGGTGGTGAGCACGGTCTCGTATTCACCCGGTGCCGACAGCGCCGGATCGAGCGCGGCGTCGGCCTCGGCCGGGGTGTTGCGTGCGAAGCCGGCGGCCGTGCCGCGCAGGCTCACCGGGGCGTCGGTGGCGCCGGCCGGAGCGGGGACCGGCCCCCCCAGCTCCTTCAGCGCCTGGGTGAAGCCGTAGCGCAGGTACAGCTCGCCCAGGGCGGGCACGTCCGGATCACGCAGCGGCAGCGTCTGCGGCGTGACGTCCAGCGGCACATCGGTGCGGATGGTGACCAGCTCGCGGTTGAGCGGCAGGCGCTCAAGCGCCGCGCGCAGGTTCTCGCCGATCTTGCCCTTCATGGTCGCCGCGGCGGCCATCACCCCATCCAGGTGCTGGTACTCGGCCAGCCACTTGGCGGCGGTCTTGGGGCCGCACTTGTCCACACCGGGCACGTTGTCGACGGCGTCGCCCATCAGCGCCAGCAGGTCGACGATCTGGTCGGCACGCACGCCGAACTTCTCCATCACCGCCGCGTCCGAGTCCATGCGGCTGCCGGTCATCGTGTTGACCAGCTCGATGCCCGGACGGACCAGCTGGGCGAAGTCCTTGTCGCCGGTGGAGATGGTGACCTGCAGGCCGTCGCGGTGGCCCTGCAGCGCCAGCGTGCCGATCACATCGTCGGCTTCCACGCCGGGAATGCGCAGGATGCTCAGGCCAAGCGCTTCGACGATGCGGCACATCGGCTCGATCTGCGGGCGCAGGTCGTCGGGCATCGGCGGGCGGTTGGCCTTGTAGTCGGCATACAGGTCGTCGCGGAAGGTCTTGCCGGGCGCATCGACCACGAAGGCGACGTACTCGGGGCGCTCCTTCAGCGTGGCGCGCAGCATGTTGACCACGCCGAACAGCGCGCCGGTGGGTTCACCGTGCGCGTTGGTCAGCGGCGGGAGCGCGTGGAACGCGCGATACAGGTAACTGGACCCGTCAATCAGGACTAATCGGCTCATGCGACGATTCTACGCGCCCGGCCCGCGCGGTTCGCGGCACCGGGCTCACAACGCATGGGGCATAATCCGGGCTTCCCTGTCCAAGGACCTACGGCCCATGAAAATCCTGTTGCTGGCTGCCCTGCTCGCACTGGCTGGCTGCGCCTCCACCGGCGGCGCGGGTACTCCCCCGGTCGATGTCAGCGGCGCGGACATCTCCAAGCGCACCCTGGACAACGGCGATACCGTCGAGGAATACCGGGTCAGCGGCCAGCTGCGCATGGTCAAGGTAACGCCCTCGCGTGGCCCGGCGTACTACATGTACGACCGCAACGGAGATGGCCGGATGGACAACGACAAGGACGGCGTATCGCCGGTCTACTGGAAGCTCTACAGCTGGTGACCGCCTGCCCTGGCACTGCCGCGACGCGCCGCCGGTATGGGGCTTGCAGCAGCGTGGATTCCGTTTGCCGCCCTGCCCTGCCCGATGACCACGTCTGAACGCCGCCAACCGCCAGACCCCGCCCAGCTGCGGGCTGGCCTGACCGCCGAGCAGCGGCAGGCGGTGGAGACGCTGGAGCACTTCGGCTGGCAGCTGCGCTTCGTCCGCCGCCCGCTGTTCCGCGACCCGATCCCGGTGCTGTTCGATCGCAGCGGAGAACGCTACGTGGTGCTGCAGCCGGACGGCAGCCTGGACGAATCGCAGACGCTCAAGCTGCGCCCGTAGTGGGGGGGGGGGGGAAGGGGGGGGGG